>JBGSQO010000159.1:0-12421 GCA_041738055.1 Filomicrobium sp. | reverse complement strand
GCGGCGAAGGCAACGATACGGTCAATGGCGGAGCGGGCGACGACACGGTCGCCGGTGGCGGCGGCACTGACACCATCAGCGGCGGGAGCGGCAACGATGTCGTCTCCGGCGGGGCCGGCAATGACACGATAAATGGTGGCGACGGCAGTGGCGACATTCTGGTGCTGAGCGGGGCGGCCTCCGAGTACGACAAGGTCGCCACCGCCGATGGCTGGCGGATCGTGCATGCGCGCGGCACTCGCGCCGACGGCACAGACACCGTCAGCGGCATCGAACTCGTGGTGTTCGGTAACCCGGCCAATCCGAGGGCCGCGCCGCAATTTGATTTCGACGCTATCAACACGGTTCCTACCGCTCCGGCGACGGCCGCGATCGAGGTCGACGAGGATGTGGCATCCGCCCCGATCGATCCCGGCGCCTCCGACGACGACACCGGCGAGCAGTTCACACTTTCGGTCGTCACGGGGGCCGAACCCCAGAACGGGACAGTGACGGTCAACCCCGATGGCACCTACAGCTATCTCGCCGACCCGGATTTCAACGGCAGCGACAGCTTTACCTTGCGGTTCACCGATGTGGCCGGCGCAAGCGTCGATCAGGTCGTCTCCGTCACCGTGCGGCCGAGCAACGACGCCCCGACTGTGCAGGATGTCAGCTTTACCGTTGCCGAAAACGCGTTGGGTTCGGCCGACCTGCTCGGGGTCGATTTCGATGGAACCGGCGAAACCTCGGCGCTCGTCTATTCGATCGTCGGGGAGGCAGGCGCGTTCGTCATCGAGGGCGGACAGGTCAGCCTGGATGCTGGAACCAGCTTCGACACGCTGGCAGAAGGCGAGCAATCGGTCGTTACGGTCAGCTACGAAGCGCGGGACGCCGCCGATGCCGTATCGGGTCAGGCGACGATCAGCGCGACCATCGTGGGCGCCAACGACGCGCCGACCGTTGGCGATCTGAGCGCGACCGTCGCCGCCGGTGCGACCAGCGTCGAGTTCACGCTCGCCGGAGACGACATCGACTCCGATGACGAGGCCGGCTCGCTCACCTATCTCGTCGGAAATTTTGAGACCACGGCCGCATTCCTGCAGGCCTTCGATGCCGGGCAGATTGTCGGCAGCGGGTCGATCATCGACGTCGCTATAGGCAACACGTATCAGTTGCTGGCGGCCGGGCAGACGGATACGCTGGTGACGCGCTACGTCGCCATCGACCGCCATGGGGCGGCCGTGGAAGCCCCCGGCACGATCACGGTGACGATCGAGGGCGTGAACGACGCGCCGGTATTCTTAGAGCCTGCGCTCGATGCATTTTTCGAGCCGCCTTCGAGCGAGTTCGTTGCTCCTTATGCCGTGACGGGCGAACTGGACGCTACTGACCCGGATACTGGAGACGTCCTGACGTACACCATCCTCGATGGGGCAACGACCGTGGCGAGCCTGATGGGTTTGGCCGGAACGCTCAGCCTCGATGCCGCAACCGGCGAGTGGACCTATGCGCTGCGCGCGGACTATGATCCGGAGCAGCATAGTCAGAGCGGAATCGTGCAAGACAGTTTCGAGGTGCGCGTGACCGACACCGCCGGGCTTGCTCATGCCGACACCCTGACAATCACGATTCTACCCAGCTAATCCGAAGTGTTGCCGTAGCCAGCGGATCAACGGCGGACGTCGCATCCCTTGTTGTCATTAAGCCGTCAATTGACGTGCTGCCGTCTGGCCGAGAGATGTCCGTTGAAGCGAGGCGCAGCCATCTCAGGTTGCTGGCCGTCGACGACGTTTAATAGGCTGCCGTTTTTGAAGGTGCGTGAGCGGATGCACGAATTGTGCGCTGAGCTTCGACTGACGCGAAGGATATGCGGTCCCAGATTGTCACTTTTCCAATCGGCGTAGTGGGTAGTCGGAGCGCCGGTACAGCTCATTGATTTGAGTTGCCTGCAATCGGACTGTTTCGGTCTCGATCGAAACTCCACGAAGATGGTCCGCTCCGATGACCTCCATGGCATACTTGATAGCCTCAGCACCCGTTGTGAAGCGCTTGTAGTTCAGCTTTTGACGGGTAAGGCTCGGACCGCTCGCGGCGAAGAGTTCAGCCGGGCTGTGAAAGTCGAATTGTTCCATCACTGACATATGGGAGTGGGTTAGCTAATGTCAATGCAATTGCGGTTCGCAACTGTTAGGTGAGTAGTTTCCGAGCCTGTCAGATGACCCCTTCGGGACCCATATCCTTCCGACCAGCTTCGCGCATGCCATCGACCCGTCCCTGCGACACGGGCGGCGTGGGTTGCGACGTCTCCAGCACGCGCGGCGCCACCTGGTCCGGCACCAGGTGGAGAGCCCAAGCGAACCGGATCGAAAGGATAGGGATCACATGGCTCTCAACTTCCCGAATATCTCGCGCAGCTACGATGAAGCCCATAAGTGCGTCCGCTTCTGGGGACACGACGGCGCCTTCGAGATCTCGTTCTTCGTCGACCTCGACGTTCTGACCAAGCTCCAGGGCCTGCCGCGATTGGACGAAGCCTCGATCTTGAGTGCCTTTGATCGTTGGCGCGCGCGCATCATCAGCGTGGCATCCGCAGCCTACCGGGGCCACCGCCGCAATTCCTATCGCCTTGTGGCCGCCGATTTCTGATCTGCCCGTGCGTCCTGGTAGAACTCGGAGAGCGTGGGTGGACACCAATCAACAGGCCACAGGGGTTAGATCGGGTTATATGATATGGACCTGAAAAAGCCATTTTTCGACAATGTTTCGATGGTTCTGCATTGGACGGCTGCAGCACTGGTGTTTTCCGTCGGGCTGTCCAGCCCGTTCTTGGATCACCTGGTGCGCCCCGGTTTGTCGGCATTTCACAATGTCGGAGGGAGCCTCGTCTTGCTGCTCGCCGCTGGCTGGGGTGTTTGGCAACTCCAACGCCCGCCGCTTGCGTCGCTGGCGGCGATCGGCGGGGCAGAGCAGACCGTCATGAAGTGGACGATCAGGCTCCTCAACGTCTTGATGATCTTGGGATCGGCAAGCGGTCTGGTTCTGCTGTTTGCCCACGGCGGATCCCTCGGGATCGGCCCGTTCGCGGTGTCGTATACCATCCCGGTCGACCAACTTGCGGCGCAGAGATTAGGTCTGCTGCATCACGGTCTTGGCGCGCTGCTGGTCACGGTCGCTGGTGGCCATGCGCTCCACTCGGTCTGGCATCCTGTCGTCCGACGCGATCGCCTGCTCGCTCGCATGTTGCCAGGGCATGAGCAATAATGCGCTGGCCAAGCGTCGGTGCCGGCTTCGGCACCCACGTCGCTTTCATTCACGTCTGATGGTCTGGGATGCGTCCGGCCACGGGGGCGTTGGCCTGAGCGAGTTCGTACTCGGCCTTCACCGCGGACCCTCCGCCATCCGGTCATTCAGAACATGGCGGTTCGGGCGACTTGGTCGCAGCCTGAAGTTTTCGAGAATTTCGGCGAAGGGACCCACTGCGACGTCCCGTCAAGTCCGCGCGGGCTTGCCGCAACAAAATACCCGAAAGGAACATGGCGCTCCCGCAGCGCCGCAATGACGGCATCGGCTCCCTCAAATTCCCACTCGATCAAGGCGTCTGCCAGAGGTGCCGCCGTCATGGCCAGCAGCGCCTGCGGCAGATTTCTTGCCGTCACCACCCTGCCGCCGGACCGGATAATGCGATCTTGCATTTCGAGGGTGCTTCCTGCCTCCGTCTCCAAAATCAAGATTGTGCGATCAGCGAGGCTGAATTTTTCCATGTCTCTACTCCGTTACTTTCAGCATACGGCCCCGCCGATGGTGGCGCGGTGGCTTTGCGGCCAGCGTCACGGTCGAGCCGTCGGGGGTGGCGGGGCGTTATCGGTGCAGTTGACAGAAATTAACACCGCGACAAGCGCCGAGGCAGGTTCGGAAACTACTCTCGCAATCTTTGTGCGTTGGGTTTTTGGTGACGCAGGTCAGGATCGCAATGGCAGTGGCGGTATTCCGGCGCTGCGTCAGATGAAATGTGCTATCCTCGCCAGGAAAATACCAAGATTTAGAATAAATCTCGCTGGAAATCTCGCCCATGACCGATCACGCAGCGCCCCCAAACCTGGTGGCGGGGAGTTACTGGCGGCGCGGCATTGCACCCGCTGATGGATCGCCCGCACCGGACGACTTCCTGGTGGTGGCGATCGGCGCCTCCGCGGGGGGGCTGGAAGCCTGTCGCAAGTTCCTCACGGCCCTGCCGTCCCGGTCCGGGATGGCGTTCATCATCGTGCAGCACCTGGAGCCGAACCATCCCAGCATGATGGTCGACCTGCTGGCCTCCCATACGTCGATGATCGTCCAGCAGGCCGCCGAAGGGATGCGGATCGAGCCGGATCATCTCTACGTCATTCCACCGGCAGCAGAACTCTCGGTCGTCGGCGGGATGCTGCGCTTGGCGGAGCCGGCCCGTCGGCACGGCGCGCGACTGCCATTCGACGTCCTGCTGCAGTCAATGGCCACGGCCTTCGGCACGCGCGCGGTCGCCGTCGTTCTCTCCGGATGGGGATCGGACGGCAGCGCGGCGCTGCAGGCGGTGAAATCGAAACTCGGTCTCGTCATTGCGCAGGATCCGAACGAGGCGGCCTCGGACGGCATGCCCCGCAGTGCCATCGACGCCGGTATCGTAGATCTCGTGCTTCCTGTGGCCAGCATCCCGCAGGCGATCCTCGATTTTGACGACCGCCGATATAGCTCCGTCACGGCCGGCATGGTCGAGCCAACCTTGGGCATCGAGGCCCGTCTGCCCGAGATCATTGCCTTGCTGCGCGAGCGGACCCCCCACGACTTCACCGGCTACAAGCCCGGCACCCTCCAGCGGCGGATCGAGCGGCGGATGGCCTTGGCGGCCACCGGGACGAGCGACGTCGATGCCTACATCGGCCTGCTGGGGAGCGAACCGGGAGAACTCGATTTGCTCGCCAACGACATTCTCATCAACGTGACGCGGTTCTTCCGCGATCCCGAAATCTTCGATCTGTTGGCCAAGACCGTTGTTCCCGATCTCGTTGCGCGCCGCGCGCCCGATCAGACCCTGCGCATCTGGGTCGCTGGCTGCAGCACCGGCGAGGAAGCCTATTCGCTCGTCATGCTGTTGCTCGAGCATATCGGCGGCCTCGGGGTTGGCATTGCTCTGCAGGTGTTCGCGTCGGATGCCGATCCGGAGGCGGTCGCTCTGGCGCGCGAGGGCTACTATCCCGAGAGCATCACAGCCGACATCTCGCCGGGGCGGCTTGCGCGCTTCTTCAGCAAGGAAAGGCAGGGTTACCGCGTGTCGCCGGAGTTGCGCGCGGCAGTCATCTTCGCCTGCCAGGACGTGCTGGTCGATCCGCCGTTCTCCCGGCTCGACCTGGTCTCGTGCAGGAATTTGCTGATCTATCTCGGCCCCGACGCCCAAGCGCGCGTCATCGACCTGTTCCACTTCGCGCTTCGCGAGGGCGGAATCCTGCTGCTGGGGAATGCCGAGTCGATTGCGGCGAGCAACACCAGATTCGCAGCGATATCGGAGTCCGGCAGGATCTACCGGCATGTGGTTCGTTGCCGGCCAGGGGAAGTGCGATTTGCGACGGACCCAGGCGATGGCATACGCGGTCATCGGGCCGCACTCCAGGACAAGCCGAAGTTGCGGCCGACGGAATTGGCCGAACTCTGCCGGCGCATGGTGATCGAGAATTTTGCGCCGGCAGCCGTGTTGATCAACAGCCGCCACGAGTGCCTCTATTCGGTGGGACCGACCGAGCGTTTTCTGCGCGTGGCGCCGGGTCATCCCACCCACGACCTGCTCGACCTGGCGCCCCAGGCCATACGCACGCGGTTGAGACTGGTCATCGCCGACGCCAGGGAAAAGCAGGCGCGCGGCCATGTCGGTGGTATCCGTGTCGATCCGATGGACGGTGAGAGTGACTTCGCCATCGACGTTATGCCTGTTCCCAACGATAGCGAACCGCTGCTGCTGGTCTGCTTCACGCAAGAGGTGCGGCCCAGTCAGCGCCCCAACGCCGCTGGCGTCGACCCGTCGCTGGCGGCCGCCGACATCCCTCGCATTGCTGCCCTCGAAATCGAGATCGAGGCGACACGATCCGAGTTGCGGCACACGATCTATGATCTCGAGCAGTCTCGCGAGGATAAGAAGGCGATCAGCGAGGAAGCCTCTTCGGTCGCCGAGGAATACCAATCGACGAACGAGGAACTGCTCACCTCGAAAGAAGAACTGCAATCACTCAACGAGGAATTGACGGCGCTCAACGGGCAACTGCGTGAGACTTTGGTGCAGCAGAAGACGACGTCGGACTATCTGTAGAACATTCTTTACAGCACCGATGTCGCCACCCTGTTTCTGGATGCCGACCTGCGCATCCGCTTTTTCACACCTGCGACCCGGCAGTTGTTCAATGTCATCGCGAGCGATATCGGCCGCCCCCTCGGCGATCTCAGCTCACTCTCGGCCGATCATGCCGCACTCGAAGATTCGCGTACGGTCCTGAAAACCCTGGTTCCCATCGAGCGCGAGATCGAGACGCAGGCCGGCGTCTGGTTCATGCGCCGCATTCTGCCCTATCGAACCAACGACAACGGGGTCGAAGGCGTCGTCATTACCTTCACCGACATCAGTGAGCGAAAGCGCACCCGCGAGGCGCTGGTTGCCGCCACACAGGTGGCGCAAGCCGCCAATGACGCAAAATCGCGGTTCCTTGCTGTCGCCAGCCACGATCTGCGCCAACCGCTGCAGTCGCTGGTGCTGATCCAGGGGCTCCTGGCCAAGCAGATTTCAGGCGACAAACCGCGCCGGCTTCTGGAGCGTCTCGACGAGACGCTGTCTGCCATGACGGGGATGATGAACACGATCCTCGATATCAATCAGATCGAGGTCGGCGCGGTTCAGCCCAATGCGGTCGGGTTTCCCATAAACGACCTGCTGATGCGACTGCGGGACGAGTTCTCCTATCACGCTCACGCGCGCGGCCTGTCGCTGCGTGTCGTGCCGTCGAGCCTGATCGTGACCACTGATCCGCGCCTGCTCGAGCAGATGCTGCGCAACCTCTTATCCAATGCCGTGAAATACACCGAGAAGGGAAATATTCTTCTGGGTTGCCGGCGTCGTGCAAACGTCATCAGCATAGAAGTCTGGGACACTGGGATCGGCATTGCCAAGTCGGAACTGAAGAGCATCTTCGACGAGTATTTTCAGATCGGCAATCCGGCACGCCAGCGCAGTCACGGCCTCGGCCTCGGGCTCTCGATCGTGCATCGATTGGCCGACCTGCTCGGGCATCGGGTCAACGTCCGCTCCCGGCCGGGCAAGGGCTCCGGATTTTCCATCGAGGTTGCCTTTCATCCCGGTGCGCCCGCGGTAGGGCCAGACGTGTCTTCGACCACAGAAGTACGTCGCACCGCAGTGGCGTCTCACCGGACAGGATTGATTCTTGTCGTCGAAGACGATCCCGAAGTGCGCGATCTGCTCGAGGACTGTCTCGTCGACGAAGGTCATCGAGCCCTGACGGCGGTCGATGGCATGGCGGCGATGGCGCTCCTGTCGCGCGCGGCGGTTCAACCCGATCTCATGATAACGGATTACAACCTGCCAAATGGCATGACCGGAATAGAACTCACGGGGCGGGTGCGGGAACGGCTTGATCGGGCCATTCCGGTCATCGTTCTCACCGGAGATATCTCGTCCGAGACGCTGCGCAACATCAAGCTGCACGACTGCGTCCACCTCAGCAAGCCCGTCAGAATTGAAGCCCTTGCGCAAACCATCCAGCGCCTCATGCCGCAGACGGGATCGAACACCGCATTGGAGGGGCCGCACTCTGCCAACATATCCCAGTCTACCGGGGCGCCCCTCGTCTATGTCGTGGACGATGACCAGAACGTCCGTGAACAGGTCCGAACCGTGCTGGAGGCCGAGGGCTGGACGGTCGCCGATTTCGCCACCGCAGAGGCCTTCTTCACAGCCTTCCAGCCGGGTGGAGAGGCCTGTCTTTTGATCGACGTCTACCTGCCGGGATTGAGCGGCGTAGAGGCGCTGCTCAAGTTGCGCGCGGAGCGCCATCTATTGCCCGCGATCGTCATGACGGGCTTCAGCGAGGTCGATATCGCCGTGACGGCGATGAAAGCGGGCGCGACGGACTTCATCGAGAAGCCGGTTGCGCGCGGCGATCTCCTTGCGGCGATCTCGCGCGCACTGGATCTGTCACGAGATCGCAACAAGCTGATCGCCTGGCAATCGGCTGCGGCCGAAAAGATGTCTGGACTGACCCAGCGCCAACATCAAATCATGGATCTCGTATTGGCTGGACATCCCAGCAAGAATATTGCGGCCGATCTTGGCATCAGTCAGCGCACGGTCGAAAACCATCGGGCCGCGATCATGGCGAGAACCGGAGCCAGATCGCTGCCTGAGTTGGCGCGCCTCGCCGTTGCCGCCGCATCGAACGATGCCGTTGATGGAGCAGGCGAAGAAGATGCCGATAGCAGACGGGATTGAAAGTACGCGAAGTTTTTTTGATTGGACCGATCGCACGGGGGATGCGTCGGCTGGATAGAATACCGAACCGCAGAGGTTTTGACCTACCTCTCGGAAGATCGCGCCTTCCGGCCGGCTCTCGGAACGAGTGTCGGAAGGCGCGGACAAAGACAATACCGTCCCGCCGCCCCAAAAGACACTGAATAGAAACATTGGCGGGACGGTATGGGAGGGGCGCGGGTTGGTCAGGGAAGCTGCCGGTCGTTCAGTGGACGCCATAGACATTGCCCGGGCACTAGTCACCATGGGGCTCGCCACACCCACCGCCATACGCGATGCCGTCCGCGCCGCCCATGGTGAATGGCTGGCCAAACTGACCGAGGCACCACTCATCGTGCAACGTCTGGCAGACCTGCGACGCCAGCTCAGCAGCAGCACGGCGCACACTCCACGCCGCCGACGATCCAGGGCACGGAGCACCCAGCAGAGCCGCCGATCCGCACGACGCCACCGGGCTAGCCACAGCCGCTGAACCCCAGTAAGTTGAAATATGGGCGCGTGGCGAGGTGTGCACGATGGGCCACTGCACGAAGTCGCTACGTGACAGCCCGCTGCGCGGGGTTCCGAATGGCGAGGTCGTGTTGTGGAACTTCTGTGTAATCATTTGATACGACAACGATAACATTACGGGTCCAATGCTCCTGAGATCGAGGCGTTCAACCTCACCAGGAGACGCCTCCATGACTGACAGTACAGGTCCGTCCAATCCCACCACCCCCACGCTCGATCCCGTCGTACAGCGCCCGGCCGCGTCATTGCGCCAGCGCATGATCGAGGACATGGTCGCGCGCAATCTCAACCGGGCCACGCAACGCGGCTTATAGCGAGCTGCAAGCGCTTTGCAGCGTGGCTGAAGCGGTCGCCCGACACGGCGTTGACAGGCGGCGGGGCGGTATTAATCACAGTCGCGTCTGCCGATCGCGCGCAGCGCCTTGCGATCATCACCTTGCCAAGGACCGTGGTCACCCAGCGCCTCGGGTTCACGCTACGATCCGGCCGTCGACGATGCGGATCTGGCGGTCGGCGCGGGCGGCCAGTTCCAGATCGTGGGTCACCATGACGATGGCCCGGCCGGCTTCGTCGGCGAGCTTCTCGAAGATCTGCAGCACTTGCTCGGAGGAGGCGGAATCGAGGTTGCCGGTCGGCTCGTCGGCGAGGATCACGTGGGGCTCGTTGGCGAGGGCCCGGGCGATGGCCACGCGCTGGCGCTGCCCCCCCGACATCTGGCCGGGCTTCTTGTGGGCGTGATCGGCAAGGCCGAGTGACGAGAGCAGGGCGCGTGCCCGCTCGTGCATCTCCCGATCTCCCAGGCGACCGAGCGCGCGCATCGGCAGCATGACGTTGGCCTCCGCCGAGAACTCTGGCAGCAGGAAGTGGAACTGGAACACGAAGCCGATGTGGGTGAGCCGCAGTTCGGCCCGCGCAGCCTCGCTCAAGCCATCCACCTTGCGGCCGTCGATGAGGACGTCGCCCGAAGTAGGCACATCCAGCAGGCCCAGCAGATACAGCAGCGAACTCTTGCCCGATCCCGACGGCCCCGTGATCGACACGAACTCGCCCGGCATGATCTGGAGGTCGATATCGACGACCAGCGTCGTCGTCACGCCGTCGCCGATGGTCTTGGTCACGTCCCGGAGTTCGATCAGCGGGCTTACTGGCAGCGTGCTCACGGTCATCACGACGCCCCCCGGATGATCTCGACGGGGTGCTGGCTCGCCGCCTTGCGTGCGGGCAGGTAGCCGGCGATGCCGGAAGCCGTCAGCGCGACGGCCGACGCCATGAGGTAGTGCTTGACGCTGTAGAGGACCGGCAGGTGGGACGTCTCCATGAACGGGCTCTTGAACTCGAAGGTGCCGAGCCACAGACACAGCCCATAGCCGAGCGCCCAGCCCAGGATCGTTCCGGCGAACCCGATGAGCAGCGCCTCGAGAAGAAAGATGCGGCGGATGGTTGCCGATGTGAAGCCGAGCGATTTCAGGATCGCGATATCGCGCGTCTTCTCGTGTGTGATGGTCGAAATGATGTTGTAAGTTCCAAACGATGCGACCAGCAGAATGGCGCCGACGACGATGTACATGATGAAATTGCGGATATCGAAGGCCGAGAGAAGATCCTCGTTGGCCTCCTGCCAGGACACCGACTTGTAGCCGGTCTGCGCCTCGATCCGCCGGGCGATCTCCATGGCGCTCATGATATCGGCTACACGGATGCGCATGGCATTAACGAGCCCGGTCTGGCCGGCCAGGATCTGCGCCGTTTTGATCAGCGTGTAGGCCTGGGTCTCATCGGCCTGCGCCATGCCGGAATGAAACAGGGCCACGACGGTGGCCGACATAGTGGTGCCGGTGCCGGAGGTCAGCGCGATGGTATTGCCGATGCGGGCGCCGATCTTGGTGGCGAGCTTGTCGCCCAGGATGATGGCATTCGAGGACTTGTACAGGCTGTCCAGATTGCCGAAGCGGATCTGGCTCGGCAGCTTGGAGACGGCGCGCTCACGCTTGGGATCGATGCCGGTGATGGTGGCGGCCGTGTCGCGCCCGGCATAGCGGATCACCGCGCGCGACTGCACGGAGGGGGCGACCGCGCCGTCGAGCCAGGTCTCCAGCGAGGCCATGAGGGCATAGGGGTTCTTGATGCCGGGCCGCGTCACGGGGGTTCTCAGACCCGAGAAGGCGACGAGGTCGTAGGCGTCTTCGGCCGGCTGGCGGGGCGGGTCGCGGCGTTCGTCGCTGGTCGTCACGTGCGGCAGGGCGTCGACGAGTTGGCTAACGAAATCCTCTTGCGAGCCCTCCATCAGGGCCGCCATCATGATCGAGAATCCGACGCCCATAGCGACGCCCAGCATCCCGACAAGGGTCTGGCGCATGCGGCTCAGCACATGGGTCAGCGCGATGTCGAGGACGAGCTTCATTTGCCGGCCTTTCGCGGCGTGATGCGCAGCGCGGCGTTGGGCCTGAGGCGCGCATCGAACGGCGTGACCAGCGTGTCGCCGGCCTTGAGCCCGCTCTTGATCTCGACGAGCCCGGAGCCTGTGATGCCGACCTCGACAGCGGTCGATACCGCGCGCCCGTCGACGACGCGGATGACCTTGCCGTCCTTGACCGCCTCGGCGGGTACCAGCGCCGCGTCCTTGACTTCGGCAACGACGATATTGGCTTCCACGCTCATGCCGATCTTGAGCGGCGTGTCGTCGGGCAGAGCCAGATAGGCGCGGAAGGTCTTGGTGTCGGGATCGCCTTTGGGCGTCACGCTGGCGACGGTGGCGGCCATCGGCGTGTCGGCCTGTCCCTCGTGGCGCAGCAGCACCTTCTGGCCGGGGTTCACGCGCAGGATGTCGTCCTCGTTGATCTCGGCGACGACGCGCAGGGGCCGGGGCTGGCCGACCCACAGGAGGGTATCCTTTTCGCCCGTACCAGCGATCTCACCGACCTCGCCGTCACGGCGCAGTACCACACCATCGACGGGGGACTTCAAGGAGAGATCGGCGATGCGGTCTCGCTGGGCTGCGACGCGCGCCTCCTGCTCGTCGACCTGGGTGAGCTTTTCCTCTAGCGTCGTGCGGGCGCTGATATTGCGGTCGACGAGCCGCTCGGTGCGGTCCGCGTCCTGCTTCAAGCGCTTGAGGCGGGCCTCCAGCTCCGACAGCAGCGCGCGCTCCTCGACGTCGTCGAGGCGAGCGACCACAGCGCCCTTCTTGACCGCCTGCCCCTCGCACTTGCAGATGTCGAGGATGCGCTTCCTTTGCAGCGCTGTGACCTTGGCCCAGTTGACGGGTTCCACGATGCCGGTCGCATAGACGACCTCGGCGGCGGTGCCGGTGCGGACGGCGACCGTCTCGACGGGTACGCCGCGGCCCCCGATCCACCACAGCGCGAGGACGGC
>JBGSQO010000128.1:0-11313 GCA_041738055.1 Filomicrobium sp. | reverse complement strand
GACGCCGTTCGGGCGCGAGCTTATCGCGCGGTATCGGGCGCTGGAGCGGCTGGCGGCGGCCGAGGGCGCAGGTGTGATGAGCTGGCTCGAAGGCAATCAGAGGGGGCGCTAGTCTCGCCCCACTCGCACGCCGGACGGCTTCGGTGATAGGATCAGAGATGTTCCGGGGCCGAACGGAGCTGGTATGTCATGTCGCGTCTGGTTGGATCAGGTGGGGCAATCATCATTGTTCTTGGCTTTTCGATTGCCGCACTCGCGCAGGGCGGTGACGGGTCCGCCTGCCAATTGCTCACCAAAGAGCGAGCCGCGGCGTTTGCAATCGCGCGCAAGGGCTCTGCTTGTCAGGTCGAATGCAAAGGCTGCGGCTGCAAAGGCGGCCCTGGATATCGCAATGCCAAGGGTCGCTGCGTCGGGTACAAGAACCTGATCCGCGAATGCGGACCGCCTCCTCACCTGAGGTGCGCCGCCGAATGTACGCCCGTTGCAGCTGGATGCGACGGCCCGCCCACATTGGGTGGCGAAGGTCCCACCAACTCCAGCGGAGGCAAGTCCATCCCATGACCTCACTCCTCATCGCTCTCGCGGGCCTGCTCGGCGCATCCGGTGTGGCACTGGCGGCGGCGGCCGCGCATGTCAGCGGTGGTGAAGCGGTTCGTGCCGCTGCCGAGATCGCCATGGTGCATGCGGCAGCCGTCGTGGCGCTCACAGCCTATAGCTGGCAATCGGGGAGCCCCACGGTCTGGCGGGTGGTCGCCGCAGCGATGCTTTTTGGCGCGGCGCTGTTCACAGCTGCGGTCGCGGCCGGCAGCCTGATGAACTTCCGGCCGATCCCGTCGCTGGCGCCCATCGGCGGCTCACTGACGATCCTGAGCTGGCTCGGGGTCACGGCAACGGCGCTGTGGGAGGCCCGCCAAGCTCGGGGCTGAGGGCCAACCTATGCGTGCGCGACCGTCGCACCGGCCTTCATCAGCTTGTAGTTGAGGCTGTCGGTCAGCGCCTCGAAGCTGGCGTCGATTATGTTGGGCGAGACCCCGACCGTGAACCAGCGCTCGCCCGTCACCGTGTCATGGCTTTCGACCAGCACGCGCGTGACGGCCCCCGTGCCGCCCGTCAGGATCCGCACCTTGTAGTCGACGAGGTCGATATCGGCGATGAACCGCTGGTAGCGCCCTAGGTCCTTGCGCAAGGCACTGTCGAGGGCGTTGACCGGGCCGTTGCCCTCCGCGACCGACCACAGCGGCTCGGCATCGCCGTTGATGAACACTTTCACGATGGCTTCCGAAACGGTGACCAGGTCGCCCACTGCGTTGTGGCGGCGCTCGACCATGACGCGGAAGCTGTCGACGGTGAAATACTTCGGCACCTCGCCCAGGGTGCGCCGGGCCAGCAACTCGAAGGAGGCTTCGGCCGCCTCGTAGGAATAGCCCATCGCCTCGCGCGCCTTGACTTCGTCGAGCAGCAGGCCGACGCGGGCATCGTCCTTGCTGACCGCGATGCCGAGGCGGTCTAACTCCGACAGGATATTGGAACGCCCACCCTGGTCGGACACCAACATCTTGCGGCGGTTGCCGATAGCCTCGGGCGCGACGTGTTCGTAGGTCTCCGGGTCCTTCAGAATGGCGGAGGCGTGGATGCCGGCCTTGGTTGCGAACGCGCTGTCGCCGACGTAGGGCGCATGGCGGTAGGGACCCCGGTTCAGGATCTCGTCGAGAACGCGCGAGGCGTGCGTCAGGGTCCTGAGCTGGCCGGGTGAAACGCCGGTCTCGAAGCGTTCGGCGAACTCGCTCTTCAGCAGCAGCGTCGGGATGATGGAGGTGAGGTTGGCATTGCCGCAGCGCTCGCCCAGGCCGTTCAGCGTACCCTGGATCTGCCGGCAGCCGGCGCGCACCGCCATCAGCGTGTTGGCAACCGCGTTCTCGGTGTCGTTGTGGGTGTGGATGCCCAGATGACTGCCGGGGATGGCGCGGGCGACGTCGGTGACGATCGCTTCGACCTCGTGGGGCAGCGTGCCGCCGTTGGTGTCGCACAGCACGACCCAGCGAGCGCCCGACTCGTAGGCCGTCTGCGCCACGGCCAGCGCATAGGCCCGATTGGCCTTGTAGCCGTCGAAGAAGTGCTCCGCATCCAGCATGGCTTCGCGGCCGGAGGCGACCACGGCGCGGACCGACTGCGCGATGCCCTCGAGGTTCTCCTCGTTGGTGGTGCCGAGCGCCACCCGCACGTGATAGTCCCACGACTTGGCAACCAGACAGATCGCCTTGGCCTTCGACTGCAACAGCGCCTGGAAGCCCGGGTCGTTGTCGACCGAGCGGCCGGCGCGCTTGGTCATGCCAAATGCCGTGAAGATGGCCCCCTTGAAGCCCGGGTCCTGGCCGAAGAACTGCGTGTCGGTCTCGTTCGCGCCGGGATAGCCGCCCTCGATATAGTCGAGCCCGAGCTGATCCATGACGGCGGCGATGCGCTTCTTGTCGGCGAGCTTGAAGTCGACGCCCGTCGTCTGCGCCCCATCGCGCAGCGTCGTGTCGTAGAGATAGAGGCGTTGTTTGCTCATTCCGCGCCCTTCGCCTGGGAGGTGGTCTCCAGGCTCTTCGTCATCGTCGTGTTGGTCAGCCACTGGTCGTCGATCGGCACGGCGTTGCGCGCGGTTGCGACATAGCCGCGGGCCTCGAAGAAGGCTACGGCCGACTCACTGGCATCGACCGTGATCGCCTTGGCGCCGCGCGCTGCGGCCAGCCGCTCCAGAGCGTCAGCCAGTGCGGTGCCGATCCCCACCCCTGCGGTGTAGGGGTGGACGTAGAGCATGTCGAGGATCGTGTTGTCCTTGAGTGAAGCGAAGCCCGCCAGCTCGCCGTCCATTTCGACGACGAGGGTGGTGGCACTCATCAGCCGGCGACCGAACGCGTCAGCGTCGGCAGCCCGCGAGGCCCACGCCACGCGCTGGTCCTCGTCGTACTCGTCCTGGGTCAATTCCTCGATCGACTGGGCGAACAGTTCGCGCAGCCCCAGGATATCCTTCGGCAGCAGCGGCCGCAGCGGGATGTCGGACATGGCAGGATCCTTCGCGCGGCCTAAAGGTAGCCGGTGAGCCGCAGCGCGACATAGCCCGCGATAAAGAGCACGGCGAGCTTGACGAACAGATAATAGCGCGGGTGCCGCCTGAACGGCGGACGGGCCGCGTCCTGCTTGTCGGTGGTCATCGCTGGTCCCTCCTCGTCCTGCTGCAGCAGAGCCGTAGCGCGTAGTATAGAGGGTTCAAGCGCCAGGAAAAATGCGGGTTGTCAACCTCAAGACAACGTGCCGACGAGCGCCGGTTGCTGGAGCAGTTCGATTGCCCCCTGCAGGACCTCGATGCCCGCCGCGGGGCCGATGGCGTTCTCCGACAGGTAGCGGCGGAACAGGCGCGCGCGGGGGCGTCCGTGGAGGAGACCCAGGATATGGCGGACGATGTTGTTGAGCCGCCCGCCGGCCGCCAAATGCCGCTCTGCGTAGGGGATCAGGCTCTCCAGGACGTCGATCCGCGACGGGGCGGGCCGTTCGTCGCCGAAGAACCGCCGGTCGACCTCGGCCAGCAGGTAGGGCGTCTGATAGGCAGCGCGGCCGAGCATGACGCCGTCAAGCCGGGACGCATGGAACTCGGCGACGTCGAGTTCGGATATGCCGCCGTTGAGGATGATCGTGAGGTCGGGTCGGGCCATTTTCAGGCGATGCACGCGCGCGTAGTCGAGTGGCGGGATCTCCCGGTTCTCCTTGGGTGAGAGGCCCTTCAGCCAGGCCTTGCGGGCGTGCACGATGAAGGTGCGGCAGCCGCCCGTCGACACCGTGTCGATGAAGCGCTGGAAGTCTGTTTCGCCGTCCTGGTCGTCGATGCCGATGCGGCATTTGACGGTTACGGGAATGGTCACGCGCGCCCGCATGGCCGACACGCAGGTCGCTACGAGGTCGGGTTCAGCCATCAGGCAGGCGCCGAAGCGGCCCTCTTGCACGCGGTCGGAAGGGCAGCCGACGTTGAGGTTGATCTCGTCGTAGCCGAAGCCCTCTCCGATGGCGGCCGCCTCGGCGAGCTTGGCCGGGTCGGAGCCGCCGAGTTGCAGGGCGAGCGGGTGCTCGGTCGGATCGAAGCCCAGAAGGCGCGGGCGATTACCATGGACGACAGCCTCGGCCGTCACCATCTCCGTATAAAGCAGGGCATGCCGCGTCATCAGACGGTGGAAGAACCGGCAATGCCGATCCGTCCAATCCATCATAGGCGCAACGGAGAATGTGTGGGGTGGCGAACGCATGGCTGCTCCCATAGGGCCAAGTCGCGCGCACTGCAACCGGGTGAGCTAGTGCAGCGCATCTAACGTTTGGACCCCGCTCGCAGCTCGACCTCGAACCAAACGTTAGATGCATAAGCTGCACTAGCACCATAGAGTTTCTAGTGTTCCATATGGTTCCGACATTTGCTCTGAAACGGCTCGCGAGGGCGGGCAAATGTCGGAACCGGAACACTAGCGCCAAACGTGGTTCACCGATGGTTGATCGTTTACTGTTAGGGCTTAGAGTTGAACGGTATTATCGGCCGCAGCCAGAGTGACAGCGAGTGCACATGAGAACCGATACCCCCCGCCCCATCCGGCTGAAGGACTATCGGCCGCCTGCCTACCTCATCGACGCCGTTGATCTGGAGATCGCGCTTCATCCGAAGCAGACCCGGGTGCGGTCGCGGCTCGTCGTGCGCGCCAATCCGGATGCTGCACCAACCGGTCGCAAATCCGCCTCGCTCGGTCCGCTGGTGCTCGATGGGGAAGGACTGACCCTCACGGGGATCGCCATCGACGGCAATCCGCTGGACCGCAAGGCGTACCGCATCGGCGCCGATGGGCTCACGATCGCCAAGCCGCCGGCGGGCCGCTTCAAGCTGGAGATCACGACAGAGATCGCGCCGGACACCAACAAGGCGCTGCAAGGGCTCTATCTCTCGCGCGGGGTCTATTGCACGCAATGCGAGGCCGAGGGCTTTCGGCGCATCACCTACTTCCTCGACCGCCCGGATGTGCTCTCGGTCTATAGCTGCCGTCTCATCGCAGACCGCGAGACGGTGCCGGTTCTGTTGTCCAACGGCAATCTCATGGAGCGCGGCACGATGGATGGCGGCGCCCGCCATTATGCCGTCTGGCACGACCCGCACCCCAAGCCCTGCTACCTGTTCGCAGCCGTCGGCGGCGACCTTGGCTCGATCGCTTCGACGTTCAAGACGATGAGCGGGCGCGAGGTGGAACTGGCCATTTATGTCGAGCGCGGCAAGGAGGAGCGGGCGCACTGGGCGATGGATAGTCTCAAGCGATCCATGGCCTGGGACGAGAAGCGGTTTGGTCGCGAGTACGACCTCGACGTCTTCAACATCGTCGCCGTCTCCGATTTCAACATGGGCGCGATGGAGAACAAGGGTCTCAACGTCTTCAACGACCGGCTGATCCTGGCCTCCGCCGAGACGGCCACCGACACCATGTTCGAAGCCATCGAAAGCGTCGTCGCCCACGAGTACTTCCACAACTGGACCGGCAACCGTATCACCTGCCGTGACTGGTTCCAGCTCTGCCTCAAGGAAGGCCTGACCGTCTATCGCGACCAGGAGTTCTCCGCCGACGAGCGGTCTCCGGTCGTGCAACGCATCAGCGATGTCCGGGCGCTGCGGGCGAGCCAATTCCCCGAGGACCAGGGCCCCATGGCGCACCCGGTCCGCCCCGACAGCTACATCGAGATCAATAACTTCTATACGGCGACCGTCTACGAGAAGGGCGCCGAGATCGTGCGCATGATCGAGACGATGCTTGGCCGGGAGACCTTCCGCCGGGGCCTCGATCTCTATTTCGAGCGGCACGATGGAGAGGCCGCAACGATCGAGCAGTTCCTCGCCTGCTTTGCCGAGACTTCCGGGCGCGATCTGGCGCCGGTCATGATCTGGTACGAGCAGGCTGGAACGCCGCGCGTCAAGGCGGCCCTCAGCTATGACAAGAAGGCGCGAACGGTCCGCCTCGATCTCACGCAGAAGACACCGCCGACGCCGGGGCAGGATAAGAAGCAGCCGGTGCCGATTCCCGTCCGGCTCGGGCTGCTCGGCCCGAATGGACGCGACCTGCCACTGAAGCTCGAAGGCGGCGAAACACTCCGCGACGGCATCGTGCATCTAACTGCGGCCCGGCAGAGTTTCACGTTCTGCGATGTTCCGGCGCGGCCGGTGCCCTCGCTGCTGCGCGGCTTCTCGGCTCCGGTCGTCCTGGATATCGACCTCAGCGACAAAGACCTCGCTTTTCTCATCGCCAACGACAGCGATGGCTTCAACCGCTGGCAGGCCGCCTATGCCTATGCGCTGCGCGTGCTGGTGAGCCTGACGCAAGCGGCCATGGACGGGGGCAAGTCGAGCGGGGCAGGCGGCTATATTGCCGCCTTGGGCCAGGCGCTTGCCGACCGCAAGCTGGACTGGGCGTTCAAGGCGGAACTGATGCGCCTGCCGTCGGAAAACGACATCGCCCGCGAAATCGGCCGCAACATCGACCCTTCGGCGATCCATACCGCGCACCGCCAGCTGTCGGGCAAGATCGCGCGCAAGCTCGGACCGGAACTGGAGGCGATCCACGGCAAATTGAAGCAGAAGCGCTTCCAGACGGATGCCAAGAGCGCCGGCGAGCGGGCGGCTCGCAATGCCGCCCTGACACTGCTGGCCGCACGCCGCGGCAAGGCCGACCTGGAGCGCACGGCGGACCACTATCACAAGGCCAGCAGCATGACCGAGGCCTCCCACGCCCTCGCCCTGTTGTGTGCGGCGGGCGCACCGCAAGCCAAAAGCGCACTCGCTCACTTTCGGGACCGCTGGCAGGCCGACCATCTCGTCATGGATACCTGGTTTGCCGTGCAGGCGCTGTCACCGCGAGCCGGCACGCTGGAGCGTGTCGAAACGCTAATGTCCGATCCGCTGTTCGAGATCACGACGCCCAATAAAGCGCGCGCGCTGATCGGCTCGTTCGCTTTCAACAATCCCGCGGAATTCAATCGGGCGGACGGGGCGGGCTATCAGTTTCTCGCCCGCCAGATCACCACCATCGATGCCTTCAATCCGCAGATTGCCGCGCGCCTGCTGACGTCGCTCAGGAGTTGGCGCACGCTGGAGCCGAAACGTCGCAAGCTCGCCCGCAAGGCCTTAAAATCTATTGCCGATGCTCAGAAAGTGTCGCGCGACCTCGGTGAGGTGGTTGGCCGTCTGACAGCGGAGTGACAGTGGGCGACCGAACGCGTTAGCGAGGATTTAATATCCTCGACACCCGAGCCTGACTGCGGCGAAACTGTAGTTGCGATTCGGATGATGGGGATCAGGCCGAATCGCTGACGGGGCGGGGCACTTTCAGAACTTCGGGGGTTTTCATGGCGCGAGCACCATTCGCGGGCCAGCGACTTTTCGCGGCCGTCGTCGAGGGTTGGCCGGTGTTCAACGCCAGAGACGGAGTGCGGGACTGGCCGAGGCTGAGCTGGGGCGTGGTCTGCCGAACCGGATTGCTGCGCGGGCTTGTTGCCCTGCACCTCGTGACGCTGGCCGCCATTGTTCCCCTGTCGGAACCGAGCCTGCTTCTCCTGGCCGTCACAGGCACCGGTCTCGTCGTGGCAGCACTCGTGCTGGCGGGGGCGGGGCGCGTCGAGACGGCAGAAGTGGGCAGCGATGACGCGCCAACCTGCCTTTCGGCAGCAGTGAGCGGTCCGATCGAGACGCCCTCACCATCGGCCGACCCTCTGGCGCCAGCGATGGCCGCACCGTTAGGACAGGGCATCTCCCGGCTGGCCTGGGCCGCTCCCGATCCTGCCGACCTCATGGCGCGGATCAGTCATGAAATCAGAACGCCGCTCAACGCCGTGATCGGGTTTTCCGACCTCATGGGCACCGAGCTGTTCGGACCGCTCGGCTCTGACCGGTATCGCGATTACGTCCGCCACATCCGCTCCAGCGGGCACGAGCTTCTGAAGTCCGCGGAAGACACGTTGGCGTTGACGAGCGCCCTTGCCAATCCGCCGACGGGGCCGATGGGGGCCATGGACGCCCTACCCTTAGCGGCTCTCGTCCGCGATGCCTTTGTCTTCGCGGCCGAAACCGGATCGCCTGGAACCGCGCAGCTCGAGTGTCTCGTTCCCGAGGACATCGAGGTGCTTGGCGATCGGCGCGCCTTGCGCCAGATTTTCATCAACCTGTTCGAAGAAGCGATCGCTCGGACCGGCGGTGCAGGCACGATTGCGATTGCTGCAGAGAGCGAGGATTGCCTCGTCCAGATCGAGATGTCGGCAACGACTACAAATCGCTCGCGCTTAGGCTCGGGCTCAGGACCGAGCTTGCGCCTGTCGGTCGCGCGAGCCCTGCTGGAGGCCTACGACAGCGGGCTCCTGGTGATCGAGGACGAGCCCGGCAGCTGGCGGACGGTCACCGTTCTCGACCGGGCGACACAATCCGACTTCTTCGCCTCGGGCGGCAGCTGGGTTCGGCCATCGCCGTGTGAACCGCAGGCGCGGCAAATGCCACGAGCCGCCTGAGGATCAATCCTCGTCGGCACCTGAGCGGCGCTGGCGACGGCGATCCCGACGCTGTTCCCGCCGCTCGCGCCAGTCCGCGAAGGCACAGCGTTCCTCCGGCGACATCTTATCTGCGAGCGAGGCGAGGAGTCCGGCGGCACCGCGGCGCATCTCACCATGGGCTGCGGCCAGCCGATCGAGGGTTGCGACAAAGCGAGCGCTCTCGAACGGTTCGGCTCTGAGGTCTGAGATGACCGAGCGGTTCTCAGCCTCGATCCGGTCGCGCTGCTGCCTCAAGCGTTGGCGCCCCTCCTCGACGAGCGATGACAGGCCGGCGCGACGCTCCGCTGGCAGGGTGGCGATAAACGACGACAGGCCGTGGCCCTTGTGAGGGGGACGTCCGAAGTAGCGGCTCGCCATGGCGCCGGCGACGACGAGATTGAGTCCGAGCGAGACGGCGAGCAGGATCACCACCCAACGCGGGGCCTTGGGCGGCTGTGCGGCCGCCTCCATAGGCTCGCTTGTCATATCAGATCCTCCTCGATTTCGGTTCCGGCCACATCCTCGAACAGGCTGGTGCCGCTGGCCACCTCGTCGGTCTCGAGGTCGAGCGCCCCGCCGCTGCCGACAAAAATGCCGACGAGCAGGCAGGCGGCAACGAGGACGGCGGCCTGAGTGGAGCGGCGCGGAGGGAACGCTTTGCCCGGCACCACCGGCCGGCGCATCGGTACGACAGGGCCGGGCATAGAGGTCGCGGCATCGGTTTCGGTCTCTGTGGCTGTATCCGTGCGGACCCGGCTCAGTATGCGCGCCTTGAGCGCCAGGAGATGGGCCTCTGGATCGGGGGGCGCCAGTGCCACTACGCGGTCGAGGGCCGCCGCGTCGGCGATCATTCGGACGGCCACCGGGTCGTCCAAGTAGGGTGCGAGGGCGTGCCGTCGCTGCATCGGCCAGCGCGAGCGGTCGGCGCCGTAGGCATCGAGCACCGTCGTCAACTCCGCCAGCCAGTTCTGCCGATCCGTGCTCATCTCATCACCTTGTCTGCAAGGCCCTCACGCCTCGCCTTACGTCCACCATGCTCGGGTGCATCGGAGACGGACTGCACCGAAAGTCTTCTGCGCGCATCATCCGGTATCGCCGCCACCCTTGAGGTCCTGCCAGACCGCGGCGAGGTCCCGCCGCAGGGCTCGACGGGCCCGCGCCAACAGCGATTCCACAGCCTCGGCCGAAACACCCAGGGAGGCCGCGGTCTCGGCGAGACTGAGACCCTCGTGGTGGAACAGCATGACCGCCAGACGCTGCCGCTCGGGAAGCTCCCGCATCACGTCCTCGATGCGGCGCGCGGTTTCGCCGGCCTCGATGCCGCGCAACTGCTCCGGCTCGACGGATTGTTCGGGCACCTCGTCGGTCACGTCCACCCGGCGGCCGGCGCGGATGCGATCGACGGCGAGATTGCGGGCAACGCGGACTAGCCAAGGCCTTGCGCCGTCGAGGCCGATGGTCAACTGGCCGGCCTGCCGCCACAACCTCAGGAAGGTTTCCTGCGCGATGTCCTCGGCCTCGGCGGCGTCGCGAACGACGCTGCGGGCTTCGGCGATCAATCGTCCCAAGTGGCGGTCGATCAGTTGCTCGAAGGATTGTTCGTCGCCGCGGGCCACGCGCGCCACGAGGTCGCCGTCGGGGCTGGTGGCCTCGGGACCGGAGACGGCCCGGAGTACGGGGCGGCCGGCAGCCCCGCCCCCCTCTCCGTCCTCTACGGACTGATCCGCAGCCACCTTCGCCCTGCCCCCGTTGTCCGACCTTGCCCAGAGGAGGGAGAAGGCGCAAAGCGCCCGCGCCATCTCCCCTCTCCGCTTTGTACGCTGCGGGGTGCTACTTCGCCTCGCCGGCGCCGCCCTTGTCCTTGTTCATCTCCCAGCGCTTGGCCGCGCCTGGCGGCAGGTCGGCAGCCGTGATGCGGCCGTCGCCATCGAGGTCCATCCGGGCAAACCGCTTATCGGCGCCCGCGCGGAATTCCTCCTTGGAGACGCTGCCGTTCTTGTCGGTATCGAACCGGCTCAGGCGGGCCCGCTTCATATAGTCGAGCCGCTGTGGCGCTCGCGTGCTGGCGATCTCGTCGGGCGAGATCACGCCATCCTTGTTGTCGTCCATGCGGGCGAAGTGGCGGCCAGCGCGCTCCATCGCCGTCTCGAGCGTGCGTTCGCCACGGCGACCGCGGTGATCACCCTGACCTGCGTCCTCGGACGGTCCACTTTCTTCGCCGTCCATTTCGGCCGAATCCGGACCACCGTCATTGCGTCCACGGCCTTCCCGGCGCGGGCCACGGCGATCGTCGTCCCAATCCCGGCCCTTGCCCCTGCGCCAGCCCTTGGCCTGCCGCGGCGGCATTTCGTCGGCCTCGATGGTGCCATTGCCGTTGAAGTCACGGGCAGCAAAGCGCTCGCGGGCGGCAGCCTCGAAGTCTTCCTTAGTCACCTTGCCATCGGCATTGGTGTCGAGGTCCTTCATGTGCCGACGCTGCATGTAGTCCATTTTCTCGACAGCGCGTGCGACGAGTTCGTCGGCGCTGAGCGCGCCATTCTTATCCTTGTCGAGTTCGGTAAAGCGCTCGTCGCGGGCCTTGTGTGCCTCCTCCAGCGTCACCTCGCCATTGCCGTCGGCGTCGAGGCGCTTCAGCATACGCACGCCGCCGCCCTTCCGTCCGTGGTGCCCGTGCATCTCATGGCCGCCGTGGCCCCGATGCCAGCCGTCCTTGCCACCGCGCGCGTCGTCACCCCAGCG
>JBGSQO010000116.1:0-1642 GCA_041738055.1 Filomicrobium sp. | reverse complement strand
ATTTGAAGCCCTGCGCGCCGGCCTCGCCGGATAAAACGACTGCCGCCAGGACGCCGACGAGCGCCAGCGCAACCGAGGGCAACCGCCACCCGCGCGTGGCCTTGCCGACCGTGTCGTCCGTCCCTGCCATTCGCCTCGTGCCGTCCTCGGTCACTCTTGTCAGCGTGTCAGGCCCGCATCTGGCCTCGTTCGAGTGGCCTAAGGCTTTAATGAAGCGCAATCAAGGCGCACTTTCTCCCCGACGGAACCGGTCGGCAGCCCCGCCGGCCGGCACTGATCCAGGGCCTTGGCGCAAGCGTTTGCCGCCGCAACAGGAGATCATCGCCATGCCGGTCCACCTCGCCCTAAAGCCCGTCACGCTTGCCTTCGCCGCACTGACCCTATCAGCGGCGCAGGGGGCCGCCGAAATGGACTTGCTCAGTCAGGCCCGTCTCGCCGCCGTCGACGGACGCCATGCCGAATGTGCCGCCAAAGCCGACGAGGCCCGCCGTCAGCCCGGTGCCGTCTGGCACGCCCAGCATGTGTTCGCGACCTGTCAGGTGTTCGCCGCCGATGCCCGTCGCACGGAGATCGGCGAGCCGGCCTACGCCGTCGAAGTCGGCAAGGCCATCGGCGCTCTCGAACTGTTGCTGTCGACGCCAGGGCTTCTGGCCATGCAGGAGCAGCGCGACTCCGTCCAGTATCAGGTCCAGTTGCTCCGCGAGCGAATCGCCACCCCGCCGGTGGAGTGAGAGCGGGTGCCGGTGGGCCGGAATGAAGCCGGGGGCACTGCCGAGTCGCCTCTCTGAATGTGGGTGTTGGACGCACGGTCTACCTGAGGCGCAGGCTCCTCCTCCCGCTACGTTGGCAACTGTCGCGTCCGAATGCGCCCCGGTTCGATAATCGTCAGATGGCCGGTCGCCTGATCGGCAATTTCGGCAATGCGCGCGATGGCATACTGCTCGCGAGAGCCAGCCGACAACGTATAGAGCGACAGGATGATCACCCCGGCCGCCGCCTAACCATGGCGGACGGTCATCTCGCCGAAGCCCCAGTCGTCGGTGATGGCGATTCGCCCTGCCGCAGCCGCGAGCGAAAGGACCCGATCATCACCCTCGCCCTGACAGACATCCCGATCGGAAAGTACGTCGAAGCCGCGCTGGCTGAGGCCCTCGACGATGAGGCCGGCAACGCACTCGTCGGCGAAGAAGCTGGCCACGCGGCACCTCCAGGGCTACTCGGCGGCGATGATCCCTTCGTGGGCGAGGAAATCTGCCGCGAAGCCCTGCGCGGCGCGGATGTCCTCGGGGGTCAGCTGGGGATAATTCGACAGAATGTGCTCGATGCTGTCGCCGGCAGACAGGCACCGCAAAATGAGTTCCACCGTGATGCGCGTGCCCACAATGACGGGTTTGCCCATCATGATCTTCGGGTCGCGCTTGATGCGGTTGTGCGGCATGCTTCGGGCTCCTTGACGGCGGCGAAGTAATTCTACCAGATCAATCACGCTCAGTCCCAGGTGGCCCGTGACAGGTGAGCGTCAGGTGAAGTGAAGCCGGGGCTCACGCCGCCCCGGACCCCACGCAGCCGTCGGCTGTTTCCCTATCGTGTGCGGCGACCCCGAGTGCCACCTGAAGGGCGGGGTCCAGGGCCTCAGGCCCTG
>JBGSQO010000102.1:0-2869 GCA_041738055.1 Filomicrobium sp. | reverse complement strand
CGACGAAGCGTTCGGCGAGCGCCCGCAACTCCTCGATGCGGGCGCGGCCCCGCCAGACGGACGGCTGCTGGGCACCGGCCTGCTGGCGGAAGATCTCGACGAACAGGGTCGCCTGCGTGTGCTCGATGCGCGACTGCGTGGCGACGAGCGACCAGATCAGCAGCGTGCCGATGTTGAACAGCCAGCTCCAGAACAGCGAATGCGTGATGCTGTCGAGCCCCGTCAGACCGAACAGGGCATAGGGCTTTAGGGCCGCGATGCCGAAGGGGCCGTGCGTCAGGAAGGCATCGGGCAGGAAGCCCGACTTGGCAAACAGCGGCAGCAGCAGGGTGTAGGCCCAGACCAGGAAGCCGGCCGAGAGGGCCGCCGTCACGCCGCGGCCGGTGCCGCCGCGCCAGTAGAGGCCGAGCACCAGGGCGGGCGCCAGCTGGGCGGCGGCGCAGAACGAGACGAGGCCGATGGAGACGAGGGCCTGGCTCTCGCCGATGACGTTCAGATAGAGGTAGCCGAGGAAGATGACGACCAGGATGGCCGCGCGCCGGATGCCCAGCAGCAGCTGCGAGAGGTCGGCCTGACCGGCGAGATAGCCGCCGGCAAAGCGCAGGAGCGCGGGCATCACGAGGTCGTTGGAGACCATGATCGACAGCGCGACGGAGGCCACGATCACCATGGCGGTGGCGGCAGACAGGCCGCCGATGAAGGCCAGGAGCGCGATGCCGGGCGCATCGTTGGCGAGCGGCAGGGCCAGCACGAAGGTATCCGCATTGACGGAGCCGTCGGGGAAGGCCAGCCGGCCGCCGAAAGCGATGGGCAGCACGAAGATGTTGATCAGGAGCAGGTAGAGCGGGAACATCCACGTCGCGCTTCTGAGGTGGCGAGCGTCGGTGTTCTCCACCATCGTGACGTGGAATTGCCGCGGCAGGCAGAGGGCCGCCGCCATCGACAACAGCGTCAGCGTGATCCAGCTCGGCCCCGCCTTTTCCATGGTCATCAGCTTGGCCAGTTCGGGAACGGCGCTGGCGCGGGTGAAGATGTCGGCAAAGCCGTCATACAACCCATAGGTGACGTAGAGGCCGACGGCGATAAAGGCGACGAGCTTGATGATCGACTCGAAGGCGATGGCCACGACCATGCCGGCATGATGCTCGGTCGCCTCCAGATGCCGCGTGCCGAACAGGATGGCGAAGGCGCCGAGTACGCCAGCGACGACGAAGGCCGCATCGATGCTGCCGGCGACCATGGTGCGGGCGACGATGTCGTCGGAGCGGCCGAGCATGACCTGGAGGCTCGCCACGATCGCCTTCAGCTGCAGGGCGATGTAGGGAATCGTGCCCACCACGGCGATGAGGGTGACGAGGCCGGCGAGCAACTGCGACTTGCCGTAGCGCGAGGCGATGAAGTCGGCGATCGAGGTGATGCGCTGGGCCTTGCAGACGGCCAGCATCTTGGCCAGCACGACGTAGCCGAGAACGAACACGATGGTCGGCCCCAGATAGATCGGCAGGAAGCCGGGGCCGGTCTCGGCGGCGCGCCCGACACTGCCGAAGAAGGTCCAGCTGGTGCAGTAGACGGCGATCGACAGCGCGTAGACGAGGGGGGAGGAGGCGAGCCGCGACAGCCAGCCGCTGCGCTGGTCGGCGAGGTAGGCGATGGCGAACAGCCCGACGAGGTAGGCGAGCGCTGCAACGATGACGAGACCGCCGTGCATCAGGGGGTCTCCTCATGCGCTAGGTCCGGGCGCGGCTGCTGCGGGTTGCCGGGCGTGGCCTCCGTGCCGTCCTCTGGGGCCGGCGGGCTCGCGCGGACGATCAGGTATTGGGCGAGGATCACCGCACCCCACACGCCGAAAATGTAGAGGTAGAGCGGGGGTACGCCCACCAGCACGGGGGCGGTCGACGAGGACACGAACAGGGTCAGCAGCGGCTCGTTCAACAGGACGATGCCAGCCAGCGCCAGGATCGCCGACTTTTCTGCAATGCGCTCATCGCTCATGGGCGGCGGCCCCCTTCGATGCAAACGGATCAGTAGCGCGACTGGCTGCGGCGGATCTCGACGAGGCCTTCGGAAGCCTTCAGCGCCTCGCCGAGTGTACGGATGCCGTTCTTCTCCAACAGTTCGATCATGCGCACGAACACGCCCGCCGTCGCCAGCGAGTCGCCGAGCGCGGTATGGCGGGTCTCGGGCGGGATCTCGACGCCGAAGCGCTCAGCGATAGCATCCAGCGTGTGCTGGTCGGTGTGGTCGTGGACGAGCGCCGACAGCAGCACGGTATCGAGTACCGGATTGGTCAGGCGGATGCCCGTCTCCTTCTCCTTCAGCTCGATGAAGCGCAGGTCGAAAGCGGCGTTGTGGGCGACGATGACGCTGTCGGCGAGATAGTCGCGGAAGCGCGGCAGCACGACGTCGATGGCCGGCTTATCGGCGACCATGTCGTCGGAAATGCCGTGCACCTTGGTCGAGCGGCTGGGGATGCGGCGGCGCGGGTTGACGAGCTGGTTGAACGTTTCGCCTGTCAGGATGCGGCCGTTGAGGATGCGCACACCGGCAATCGATACGATCTCGTCGCCCTCCGACGGCTCGAGCCCGGTCGTCTCGGTGTCGAACACGACGTAGGTGAGATCGCGTAAGCGGCGGGAGGCCAGGTCCCCGGAGGTCTCGCTCCTCTTCAACAGGTCGAAGTCGTAAAACTCGAGGCGGATGGGTGGGCCGCCGCTCGCCGGCAAGGTATGCTCGTCGACGGGGGAGAGGACGGGGATGCGGATTCGCGAGCCGCCTCCCCGCGGCAACTGGTCGGACCAGGCGGCGGACTTGTGGTTTTCTAAGATCTCGCGGCCGGTCAGGTTGCCGACGCCCGGCGCCAAGGGCTCCG
>JBGSQO010000077.1:0-3742 GCA_041738055.1 Filomicrobium sp. | reverse complement strand
CCCGTCGAGATGTCGAGGGAGGCGAGTGCCACCTCGCGGCGCCCCCCGTCTCCCCCCCCGCTCGCCGCCGTCGCGACCGGAGCCGGAAAGATCGCCGTCAGGTTGTTGCGGGTGCCCGCCTCGAGCAGGCTGTCCTCGGTCAGGGTGCCGGGCGTGACGAGGCGCACCACATCGCGCTTGACGACGGCCTTGTAGCCGCGCTTTTTCGCCTCCGCCGGGTCTTCGAGTTGCTCGCACACCGCGACGCGATAGCCCTGCCGGATGAGCCGCTGCAGGTATTCGTCCGCCCGATGCACCGGCACCCCGCACATGGGGATGTCCTGGCCCTGGTGCTTGCCGCGCTTGGTCAGCACGATGCCCAGCGCTTGTGAGGCAATGACCGCATCGGCAAAGAACAGCTCGTAGAAATCGCCCATCCGGTACCACAGGATGGAATCGGGGTTCGCCGCCTTGATCTCCAGGAACTGCGCCATCGACGGCGTCGCCTCGGCCGAGGCCAAGGGCATGGCAAGGCCGGTGTCGGCAGTCTCGGGTTCGATCCCCATGACCTCTGCCTCGACGAGCGTCCCGGCGCCGTCTGTGTCCGACCGTTTTCTGCGCCCTGCCATGGAAGTCCTTGGGGCCTGCCGGCGCCGCGCGCCCGGTTGCTCGTGTTCAGTCAGCAGCCATAGCCCGCCAGGGCCTCCCGCGCAAAGCCCGCCTCCCCGGTGATCCACGACCATGCGGCCCCGTCCCCGATGTTCATCCCATACTACGGGGCGAGTTGTGTTAGCCGGCGCGGCCCCCTATCGTGCCGGCCCGGCCGATTTGGCCTTTCCGTGGCTTCCTCGAGAAGAATACCGACATGGCAACGCGCTTCGATCAGGCCCGCTTCACCCCGCAGGAAGCCCTCCAGTTCCACTCGCAGGGCAAGCCCGGCAAGCTGGAGATCATGCCGACCAAGCCGCTCGCCACCCAGCGCGACCTGTCGCTCGCCTACTCTCCCGGCGTCGCGGTTCCCGTGAAGGCCATCGCCGACGATCCCGCCTGCGCCTACGACTACACCAACAAAGGCAATCTGGTCGCCGTCGTCTCCAACGGGACCGCCATCCTGGGACTGGGCAACCTCGGCGCGCTGGCGGCGAAACCCGTGATGGAAGGCAAGGGCGCCCTGTTCAAGCGCTTCGCCGATATCGACGCCATGGACCTCCTGGTTTCCACCGAGGACGTGGACGAGTTCGTCAACTGCGTGCGCTTCCTCGGCCCCTCGTTCGGCGGCATCAACCTCGAGGACATCAAGAGCCCGGATTGCTTCCTGATCGAGGACCGCTTGAAAGGCCTCCTCGACATCCCTGTCTTCCACGATGACCAACACGGCACCGCCATTGTCGTCGCCGCCGGTATCATCAATGCCTTGAAGGTCGTCGGCAAGGACATCGGCAAGGTCAAGATGGTCTGCTCGGGGGCAGGCGCCGCCGCCCTCGCCTGCCTGACGCTCCTCCTGAAGATCGGACTGAAGCCCGACAACCTGACGATCGCCGACATCAAGGGCGTCGTCTACAAGGGCCGCAAGGAGCTGATGGACCCGTTCAAGGAGCCATTTGCGAGGAAGACCAACGCCCGCACGCTGGCCGAGATCGTCGAGAACGCCGATATCTTCCTCGGCCTGTCGGCCGGCGGCGTGCTCTCGCGCGAGATGGTCGCGTCCATGGCGCCCAAGCCCATCATCTTCGCCATGGCCAATCCCGAGCCCGAGATCACGCCCGAGGATGTACAGGCCGTCCGCGACGACGCCATCATGGCGACCGGCCGCTCCGACTATCCCAATCAGGTCAACAACGTCCTCTGCTTCCCCTTCATCTTCCGTGGCGCCCTGGACGTGCAGGCCTCCACCATCAACGACGCCATGAAGATCGCCGCCGCCGAGGCCCTTGCGGAACTTGCCCGTATCGAGGTGCCCGACCAGGTGGCGAATGCCTTCCACGGCCGCCGCCCGACGTTCGGGCCGGACTACATCATCCCCGCACCCTTCGATCCGCGGCTGATGACCATGATCCCGCCGGCGGTGGCCAAGGCGGCGATGGATACCGGCGTCGCCAGGAAGCCGCTGGTCGATATGGAATCCTACGTCGCCCGCCTCGCTGGCCGCCTCGACCCGACGGCGGGCTGGCTGCAATCGGTGTTCGACAAAGTGCGCCAGGACCAGAAACGCGTGATCTTCGCGGAAGGCGAGGATCAGGCCGTCATCCGCGCCGCCAACACCTATTTCGCGCAAGGCTTTGGCGTGCCCATCCTGGTGGGCGCAGCGGAGATCGTTCGCGCGAACTTCGAATCGATCGGCATCCGCTTGCGGCCCGAGTACGAGTTGCACGACACGCGCAAATCCCCCTACACGGAGGAGTTCACCGACTACCTGTACCAGCGCCTGCAGCGGCGGGGCTACCTGCGCCGCGACTGCCAGCGCCTCGTCACCAACGAGCGCAACGTCTATGCCGCGCTGATGGTCGCCCACGGCTATGCCGATGCCATGGTTTCCGGCGTGACGCGCAACTGGACCAGCGTCTATCGCGACGTCCACCGCGTGCTCGACAACGCCGAAGACCGCACCATCATCGGCATCTCTCTCGCACTCACCCGCGAGCGCGCCGTTGTGATCGCCGACACCTCCATCCACGACATGCCGAGCGCCGAGCAGTTGGCCAACATCGCCATGGAGGCCGCCCGCGCCGCCCGCAATTTCGGCATCGAACCGCGCGTGGCGCTGCTGGCCTATTCGACCTTCGGCCAGCCGCGCGGCGAGCGTTCCGACGAGGTCCGCGAGGCCGTCAACATTCTCGAGACCCGCGGCGTCGACTTCGAGTTCGATGGCGACATGGCCGCCGACGTCGCGCTCAATCCGCAGTTGATGAAGCTCTACCCGTTCTGCCGCCTGTCGGGCACCGCCAACGTGCTGGTCATGCCCGCCTTCCACGCCGCCTCCATCTCGACCAAGATGCTGAAGGAACTGGGCGGGGCGACGATCATCGGCCCGATCCTGGTCGGGCTCGAAAAGTCCGTTCAGATCAGCCCGCTGGGCTCCAAGGACAGCGACATCGTCAACATGGCGGTGCTGGCCGCCTACGACGCTGGACGGTGACATCGGACAGAAATCAGACTGGCCGACCGCCGCGGCACTTGCGCCTCGGCTCCAACTTTTCTTGTGCGCCGCAACATCAAACTCTCGTGAGACCGCGATTCCGCCATCAGTCCGGCCCAAAGTTTCGTCGAATCGTGTTTGTGATGCACGCATCTGCTCAGCGACCGGGCATGTCTCGGAACTGTGATCGGCCTTGATTTCCAAGACTGATCTCCGGGCGGCTAGGCTGTATCGGCAGGGTTCGAAGACCACCTGATCACGGCACGGACTAGTCCGTCGTCCGCCGGTCACCGGATGGTTCTAGAACGCGCTGCGAAGACTCGTCCCGGCGTTGACGACCCACTTGGCCGTCATCAAGCGAACGAAACTCGGTCTGCGGAGAGATGAATGCGCGTCGACATCTACAAGGGCCGGCACACAACGACGTCCGACGACGCTGTTGCGGCCTTCGGTGAAGCCGTGTTCGCCGTGGCCGCCCATCGCCCCGCCGGCGATCCCCTCGGCACCGCGCTGCGCCTCGATCCGACTCTGATCTCCGGCCACGCCCTCAAAGGTTTCGGCTCGGTCCTCCTCGGCAAGCAGGAGAACTTCGCGACCGGCCGTGCCGCCCTGGCCGACGCGCGCCGC
>JBGSQO010000054.1:0-4106 GCA_041738055.1 Filomicrobium sp. | reverse complement strand
CCGTCATCAGCAGCGGCATCTGGCCGGGGTCGAAGCCATCGACCGCTCGCCGGCCGCCAAGGGCAAGGGGTGAGACCATGGAGCTTCTCGAGTTCGCGCGCGGCCCCGCATTGACGATCGCGATAGCGGTCTTCCTGTTCGGGACGCTGTGGCGCCTGATCGGCATCCTGATGCTGGAATGGCGGCGCATTCATTCGACGCCGCGAGAGGGCGCACCCTCCGAGTGGGCCGCGGCGGTCACCACCGTCTTCGAAAAGATGTGGCCGCACCCGACATTCGTGAAATCCTCGCTGTTCTCACTCTTGAACGGCTACCTGTTCCACATCGGGCTCGCCATCTCGGTCCTGCTGTTTGCCCCGCACGTCTTGTTCGTGAAATCGCTCGTCGGCCTCAGTTGGCCGGCGCTGCCGAGCAACGTCGTGCTGGCGGTGGCCGTCATCACGGCGGCCTCGCTGATCGCTGCTCTCGTCCATCGGCTGACCAATCCGGTGCAGCGGCTGATCTCGCGGGTCGACGACTACTTGAGCTGGGCGCTGACGTTCCTGCCGGTCGTCACGGGGATCGCGGCGGTCGCTCACATCGGCGGGCGCTACGAGACTCTGTTAGCCGTCCACATCCTGACGGTTTGCGCGTTCCTGATCTGGTTCCCGTTCGGCAAGCTGATGCACGCCTTCCTGTTCGTGCTCTCGCGCGGCGCCACGGGTGTTCGCTTCAAGCACAGGGGGGCCTCGGTATGACCGCCAGCACCACGACAACGGGCGTGCCCTACGACGTCCAGGGCGAGGCCTCCGAGCAGAAGCGCCGCGATCTGGCCATGGCCGCCTTCGTGCGCGACATCAGCGCAACCGGAGCCATCCATCTGGAAAGCTGCGTGCGCTGCGGACTGTGCGCCAACGCCTGCCACTTCTACGTGGCGACCGGCAATCCAAAGTACACGCCCATCCGCAAACTCCGGCCACTCGAGCAGGCCTACCATCGCCACGTCGGCCCGTTCGCGCCGCTGTTCCGGATGCTGGGCCTCGTGCCGCGCGTGACGGCGCAGGAACTGGAGGAATGGCAGGAGCTGCTGTTCGACAGCTGCACACTGTGCGGGCGCTGCACGCTGGCTTGCCCGATGGGCATCGACATCGCCGACCTCGTCAAGCAGTCCCGCCACGGCATGTTCGCCGCCGGCCTGATCCCCGATCGCCTCGAGCTGATGGACCGCACCACCAAGCTGTGGGGCAGCCCAGCAACGCCGGCCGAGGACTTCGCCGACATCGTTCGCGAGACGGGCGAGGAGCAGGGCGTTGCCATGTCCGTCGATGCGGAGAAGGCGGATTATCTCTTGACCTGCGCGCCGGCCGAGTTGACCGAGCACACCAAGGCATTGGCGGACGCCGCCAAGATCCTCAACAAGCTCGGCGTCAAATGGACCTATCACAGCGAAGGCTTCGAGGCCTCCAACATTGGCTACCTCAACGGCGACATCGACCTGCAGGAAAAGCTGACCCGCCAGCTGATCGACACGGCGGTCAAGATCGGCGCGCACACCCTGATCCTGCCAGAGTGCGGCCACGCCTATGGCGCCGCCCGCTGGGAGGCCGCCCGCTGGTATGACGGCACGGTCCCCGTCCGCGTCATCCACATGACCGAGTTCCTCGACGAGGCGGTGGCCAGCGGCAAGATCAAGCTGAAGAAGATCGGCCAGACGGCATCCCTGCACGACCCCTGTCAGCTCGTCCGCCGCGGCGGCGTGCTGGAAGCCCCGCGCAATGTCATGGCCGCTCTCGGCCTTGATCTGAAGGAACTTGAGGACAGCGGCGCCGTCGGATTCTGTTGTGGTGGCGGAGGTGGCGTCGTCTCCAACAAGCGCGCCGACGAGATCCGCTACCGCGCCTTTGAATTGAAGCGCCGGCAGGTGGACGACGCGGGTGCTCAGCGCTTCGTCACCGCCTGCGGGCAGTGCCGCATAACGCTGAACCTCGGCGCCAACAAGTACAAGTGGGAGCGGAAGGCCGAGAGCCTTCTCGAGCTCGTCGCCGACAATATGATCGATTGAGCCGGAGGCTTCAGATGCAAACCCGTGTCGTCGTCGACCCCATCACCCGTATCGAGGGCCACCTGCGCATCGAGGCGCAGACCAGTGCGACGGGGCAGATCGAGCAGGCCTACAGCTCCGGCACCATGGTGCGCGGCATCGAGATCATCCTGAAGGGCCGCGACCCGCGCGATGCGTGGGCGTTCGCTCAGCGCATCTGCGGGGTGTGCACGCTGGTCCACGGCATCGCCTCGGTGCGCGCCGTGGAGGATGCGCTCGACTACAAGATCCCCAAGAATGCCCAGCTCATTCGCAATCTGATGATCGCGACGCAGTATGTGCACGACCACGTCATGCACTTCTATCACCTGCACGCGCTCGACTGGGTCGATGTCGTCTCCGCCCTGAAGGCGGACCCGAAGGCGACTTCGACGCTCGCCCAGTCGATCTCGTCGTGGCCATCTTCCTCGCCGGGTTACTTCGCCGACGTGCAGAAGAAGGTGAAGACGTTCGTCGAGCAGGGGCAACTTGGCATCTTCGCCAACGGCTTCTGGGGCCATCCCGAATACCGCCTGCCGCCGGAAGCCAACCTTATGGCGGTCGCACATTATCTGGAGGCGCTCGCCTGGCAGCGCGACGTGGTCCGCATTCATACCATCTTCGGCGGCAAGAACCCGCACCCGAACTTCCTGGTCGGCGGGGCGCCCTCGCCCATCTCCACGAGCCCGACCGGGGCGGCCGGTGGATCGGCGGCCACCGCCAACAACATCGTGTCGCTCATCGAAGTCGGCTCGATCATCGCCAAGATGCAGGCTTTCGTCGATCAGGTCTACATCCCCGACACACTCGCCATCGCGTCCTTCTACAAGGACTGGTTCAAGCGCGGTGAAGGTGTGGGCAACTTCATGACCTACGGAGATTTTCCCGAGAAGGGCATGGATGACAAAGGTAGCTGGCTGATCCCGTCCGGAGTCATCCTCAACCGCGACCTGACCAAGTTCCACGAGGTCGATCTCAACGACCCGAGCCACGTGGAGGAGTACGTTTCGCACTCCTGGTACGACTATGCGGGCGGTAAGAAGAAGGGCCTCCACCCCTACGACGGCGAGACGACGTTCAACTACGACGGGCCGAAACCGCCCTATCAACAGCTCGACGTCGACAAAGGCTACTCGTGGATGAAGGCGCCGCGTTGGAAGGGCCACGTCGTCGAGGTCGGCCCACTCGCCCGCGTGCTGATGCTCTACGCCAAGGGCCACGAGCCGACGAGGGAACTCGCCAACGCCGCCCTGAAGCAACTCGACCTGCCGCTGGAGGCGCTCTACTCGACGCTCGGTCGCACTGCCGCGCGGACGCTCGAGACCAAGATCATCGCCGATCAGATGAGAGGCTGGCTCGACACGCTGATTGCAAACATCAAGGCGGGCGACGTGGCCGTCCACTCGACCGAGCGTTGGGACCCTTCGACGTGGCCAAAGCAAGCCAAGGGCGTCGGGTTCATGGAAGCCCCGCGCGGAGCGCTCGCCCACTGGATCGTCATCGAGAACGGTAAAATCGCCAACTATCAGGCCGTCGTGCCGTCGACCTGGAACGCCGGCCCGCGCGATCCCGCCGGCAAGCCCGGCCCCTACGAGGCCGCCCTGATGGACCGCCACACGCTCGCTAAACCCGACCAGCCGCTGGAGATCCAGCGCACCATCCACAGCTTCGACCCGTGCATCGCGTGTGCCGTGCACGTGACCGATCCCAACGGCGAAGAGCTGGTGCGGATCAAGGTGACGTGAGGACCGTCGTGCCCACAGTCTCAAACCCCACTTGCCCGAATGATCCGGAGAGCCAAAGTCCCATGATCCGATCCTTCAGTCTTTCTGGCGCCGTCGCCGCTGCCTCGGTCGCACTCGCAACCCCAGCTCTGGCCCACACCGGCGTCGGACATTCCTTCGCGCTCATGGACGGCTTCCTGCATCCGCTGTTCGGGGCGGATCACCTGTTGGCCATGGTCGCGGTCGGCCTGCTCGCGTGGCAACTCGGCGGGCGCGCGGTGTTGGCCCTGCCGGTGGCGTTCCTGGCGCTGATGGCGCTGGGC
>JBGSQO010000238.1:0-3911 GCA_041738055.1 Filomicrobium sp. | reverse complement strand
GCGACGCCGGGGACGCCGACCTGTCCCGCACCAGCGCTGCCGTTGGCATGACCGCCGCTGCCGTTGGTGCTGCCGTTCGGGGGGCCGCTGCTGGCGGCCTCCGCCATGACGGGTGCCCTCTGCTTGTCCTTGCGCCGCTTGGCCTTCTTGCGGCTGGCCGCCTTCTGCTTCGGCTTCTGCTTGAACAGGCCCGCGCCTTCGCTGTGCCGCTCGGTCTTGGCGATGACCGTGACGAGTTCCTTGATGTCGGCGATCGGCATGGCCTCGCCATAATAGAAGCCCTGGCCGTATTCGCAGTTGATGGAGCGCAGGAAGCCGACGTCCTCGGGATACTCGATCCCCTCGGCGACGACCCGGTGGCCCAGCTCGTGCGACAGCGCCACGATGGAGCGCACGATCGACGCCCCCGTGCCCTCGCCGGTGCTCGCGCCCTCCATGAACGCCTTGTCCATCTTGATGGTATCGACGGGGAAGCGCTGCAGATAGGCGAGCGAGGAGTAACCGGTGCCGAAGTCGTCGATGGCGAGTTCGGCGCCAGCCGTGCGCAGGAGCCCCAGCACCTCGACGGCCTTCTCCGGGTTCTCCATCATCACGCTTTCGGTGATCTCGAGCTTGAGCGACCCCGGCGGCAGCCCGCTTTTGCTCAGCACATGGCGGATCTCGGGGACGAGGTCTTGCTTCAGGATCTGCCCGCTCGACACGTTGACGGATACGAACAGCGGGCTCTCGACGCGCGGCAGCAGTTTCTGGCACTCGGCCAGATCCTGCGTCGCCTGCTGCAGCACGAAGCTGCCAATGGCCTGGATCAGGTCGCTCTGCTCGGCGATCGGGATGAACGTCGACGGCGGCACGTCGCCGAGTTTGGGATGGCTCCACCGCGCCAAGGCCTCGAAGCCGGCCAGTTCCTCCGTCGGCAGGTAGACGATCGGCTGGTAGGCGACCTTCAGCTCGCCCTTGGCGACCGCCTTGCGCAACTCCGCCTCGATGAACTCGCGGTCGTCGCGATCCTGGCGCATCTCCGGCCGGAAGATCTCGATGCGGTCGGCACCACCGCGCTTGGCGCGATACATGGCGATCTCGGCCTCCTTGAGGAGGTCCTGCGGGCTCTCTTCCTCGCCGTCGTAAATGGCGATGCCGAGCGAGCCGGTCAGCACGATCTCCTGGCCGGCGATCTTGATGGGCGAGCGCAGCGAACGGCGGATGCGCTCGGCGAGACTGGCCAACTCGCGCGGGTCCTGCTCGCTCATCAGCAGGATGGCGAACTGATCGCCATTGATACGGGAGAGGGTGTCCTGCGGCCCGAGATGGCGCTGCAATCGGCGTGCGACGGTCAGCAGCAGGCTGTCGCCGATCACCAGCCCGTAGCTGGTGTTGATCGTCTTGAACTTGTCGAGGTCGATGAAAATGATCGTCGGACGCGCGCCGCCGTCGAGCCGCGCCCGCTGCACGGCCCCCCCCAGGCGGTCGAAGAACAGCGCGCGATTGGGCACGCCCGTCAGCGAGCAGTGCACCGCGTCGTGAAGCAGCCGCTCCTGGGCACGCTTGGCGTCCGTGATGTCGCGCAGCAGCCCCACGCAACGCACGTTATGGCGATCGGAGGTCTCCACGCTGGAGGCCTCCAGTTCATACCAGCGGTAGGAGTTGTCCGAATGGCGCAAGCGGAATTCGCCGCGAATGCGTCCGCCCGCCCGTTCCTGCACGCTCCACAACATCAGCCGGAACCGTTCGCGGTCGGCCGGGTGCAGGTGGGAGGAGAAGTCGTCGACCTTGGCGGACAATTCGCCGCCGTTGAGACCCAGTTGCGCCTCGATCAGCGGGGAGACCTTGATCTCGTCGCGTCGCGCGTTCCATTCCCAGGTGGCGGCCCCCGCGCCATCGACGGCCAGCGATCGCAGACCCTGCTCGCCGGGGGTGGCGCCATAGGCGGCCTCCAGAGAACTGAACGCTGTTTGTGTCACGGTGAAGCCGATGAGCACGACGACGAGCACGAGCCCGGAGCTGAGCCCGGCCACCACGACATCGCCGGACAGCCGGCCGGTGAGCGTCACGGCGGCCGCAAAGACCCAGACCAGGAACATCAGCCACGTCGGAATAAGTGCCTGCGCCCGGTCCTGGTTCCGAAGCGCCAAATACAGCGTGACGACGCCACCGACCGCCCCGATCAGCGGAAACGACAGCCGCGCGAAGGTGGCCGCAAGCCGCGGATCGACCACAGCGACGGCAACGAGCGCCCACTGCGCCAGGATCCACACCGCCAGCAGCATGCGGATGAGGCCGTGGCTGAACCGCAGCCGCAGGTAGGCATAGAGGAACGAGACGAGTGTGGCTGCGATCGCCGCCTCGCCCGCCGCTCGATAGACGGCGTTGTCCTCGGGCCTGAGGTTGAACAACTTGTGGAACAGGTCGAAGTCGACGCACAGGTAGCCGAGCACCGCCCAGGCCACGAGCGCGGCCATCGGGAAGATGGCCTTGTGGTTGGCCGCGAAAATCGCCGTCAGGAAGACCGCCAGCAGGCCGGTGAGGCCGAGCAGCGCGCCATTGAGCAAGAGCCGCTCGCGCACCTTCAACTCGTAGGCGATGGGCTTCCACATGAACACCCGGGCGAACCGTTCCGACGACAGTTCGGCGACGAAGGTGATGGTCTGCCCCGGCTCCAGCGTGATGCGGAACACGTCGGCGCGGTCGCTCTTCACGCGCTCGGGCACGAAGCCGATCGACGGCGTGACCGCCTCGATGCGGCGTGCGTCCAGATCGGGCCAGACAGCGCCCGAACCAACGATGGTATAACGGTCGGCCGTCAGCCAGCGCTCCATGTCCTTGTCGGACTTGTTGGTGAGCGCGAACACGAGCCAGCTGGGATTGGTCCCCGGCGTCGAGGCCTTGACGCTGATGCGCCCGGTGACGCCGTCGAGGCCCGCGGCGGTCTCGATCTGAAGCGTATCGCCGCGGCTGTCGTACAACTCGCCCCTGCTGGTCAGCTCCATCACGTCGGCTTCGGGCTTGACGACGATGGCGTCCATGGCGTGCGCGGGCGTGAGCCCGGCCAAGCAGATGGCGAGCGCGACGAGCAACGCAGCGAGGACGACACCCCATGCCCCCGCACCGGGTCGCCGCGCTGATGTGCGTTGGCGCCCCGCCCCTGCCCCGGCGGGTAGAACCTCGTTCATGACTCGCCGGCCCCCCTGGCGAACTCGTCCTCGATAAGCGCGTAGAGACCGTGATCTTCCCACACGCCGTTGATTTTCAGGTAGCGTCGCGCCAGCCCCTCGCGCTGAAACCCGTTCCGCTCTAGGACTTTTATGGAGCCGATATTGGACGGCATCGAGGCAGCCTCTATCCGATGCAGACGAAGCTGTCGAAAAGCATAGTCCAGGCCGACACCGACCGCCTCGGTCATCACGCCACGCCGGGCATGCCGAGCCCCGATCCAGTAGCCGAGAACGGCGGCCTGCGTCACCCCGCGCCGGACGTTCGCGAGGCTGACCCCGCCCAAAAGCTGTGCGCCGTCTCCCGAGAACACGCCGAACGCGTAGCCCTGGTCTTCTCGGGCCTCGCGGTAATAATGGCGCACTCGCCGTCGAAACGCCGTCCGGCTCAATTCATCGGTTGGCCAGATCGGCTCCCAGGGCCGCAGATGCTCGCGCGAGGTCTCGCGCAGCTCCGCCCATGCCGTATGATCGGACGCCGTATAGGGCCTCAGCAGAATGTTGCGGCCTCGCAACACAGTGCCGGACTCGCTGAGCGGACCCGAGATCAGAAAGCTCATGTCTTCCACCATCGAGGCGGGCAGTCGCCAGTGGACGTCCATAGCACGCCCGGCCCGAAACGCGCGCGACCGCCTGCCGGGCCGTAGCGTTACGCAGCCATTTCAATGCCGGAGGCCGGTTCCGAACCGGGCTGCCGCGCTCTCG
>JBGSQO010000235.1:0-8567 GCA_041738055.1 Filomicrobium sp. | reverse complement strand
GGCGGGGAAGCCGGCGCCGTCGAGGGCGTCGATCATCGACTCCACACTCGCGCGGCTCGGGTCGTAGGTGGCGGTGACGCGTTTCGTGGTGAGGTTGACGCGGGCGCGGCTGACGCCCGGCAACGCGTTCAGCGTGTCCTCGATGGCGATCATGCACGTGCCGCAGTACATCGTGTCCGCGACCAGCGTCGCCGTCTCGGTGAGCGGCGTATTGTCGTTCCCGGCCGCCTGCGCGGGCTCGACGGGCGCTGACGGAACAGGGCGCAAGTTGCCGGTCACGCTACCTCTCAGGGCTTCTGCCAGACGCGCTTTCGCATGCGCCAGACGACGGTCTCGCCGTCGGACTTCAACTCGCTCGCCTGCAGCTCGACGATCCAGGCGCCTTCCTCGAGTGCGGCGACTGGCGCGACGTAACTGCCGGCGGAGGCTTCCTTGAACTCGAGCGCGTGATCCCGATCGCTCGTCGAGGGCCGGCCGACGCGACCGACGAGGCGCAACCCGGTCACCGGACGCTTGCTGCTGTCGACCATGACGGCGCGCACCTCGCCCGCGCGGTCGGGCACCGCGAGATCGACCGTCCATCCGAGGGCCTGCTGGCGCTCGTCGGCCTCGATCCGCTGGTTGTACTCGAGGCCCTTGCGGTAGGGCTCGTTGGCGACGATGCCGGTGTGCGTCGACAGCGCCTGGTATAGAAACACGCCGTTGACGGCGAACACGACGCCAAAAAAGGCGATCATTCCGAGCAGCACGTGCCGACCGGTGATCCCGCCCTGGCCCTCGGGGCCGCCTCGTCTGTCGCGATTGCCGTCCACTTGGATACTCGCCATTTCGGTTGCCTTCGCTGATCTATGTCTAGGGTGCAATCGCTCGAGAGGGAAGCGCCGGCACTTCCATCAAAAGTAAGATGCGCACCCTAAGCCGCTATTCTATAACGCTATTCGCGACTTTGACGGATTGCGAGTGCGAATGCCTTGAAGTCGGTCGCGCTCCAGCGCCTCTCGATCGGGTGGCGAGCCCGGCTCCCGTGCCTTTGGCCGGCGCCCCGCCGACCCTGCCGGTGCTGCAGGCTGCGTGAGGCGCTTGGAGCCATGGCGCGAGGGGCATTTTCGCACCCTCGGCTTTATCGGCGGGCCACAACCAACAGGTCCGGCCCGCCGTGACTTACGGTTTGCGGAAGTTGGTTCCGCGCGTGGTCTGCTGGCCGCCGGCGACTTCGGTCGCGACGAAGTGGAACTCGGTCTTCTCGCCATCGATTCGGCCGAGCTCTCTTTTCGGCACGGTGACGTAGGCCCGAACCTCGCGCAGATCGTCCGGAACGACGGTGATCAGCGGCACGTCGTCTTTTTCCTGGCCGAGTACGCTCAGCTTGGCACCTGGCAGACCGTCGATCGACAGCTTGAAGGTGTGGGCCTCGTAGCGCTTGTTGAGGATCTTCACCGTGAAGGTGTTACGCACGCCACCGTCGGAAAGCAGCACGTAAAGCGGGTTGCGCTCCGCGATGACGTTCATCTCGAGTGTTGTCTTGGACATCAGAGCATAGCCGACGATGGCGCCGACGAAGGCGATGACGCCGGCGTAGAGCATCGTGCGCGGCCGGAGGATATTGAGCTTCAGCCCGCCGCCCTTCTTCTCCGACTGGATGGAGCGGTGGGTGTCGTAGGCAATCAGACCGTGCGGGCGGCCGACCTTGTCCATGATTTCGTTGCACGCGTCGATGCACAGCGCGCACTGGATGCACTCGAGCTGGCCGCCGTCGCGGATGTCGATGCCCATCGGGCAGACCGCCACGCACGCGTTGCAGTCGATACAGTCGCCACGGCCTTCCCAGCCTTGGCTCTTGCGCAACGGCCCGCGCGGCTCGCCACGAAAGTCGCGGTAGGTGACGAGCAGGCTGTCCGCATCGATCATCGCGCCCTGGATCCGCGGCCAAGGGCACATGTAGATGCAGACCTGCTCGCGGGCGATGCCGCCGAGCAGATAGGTGAAGCCGGTGAGCAGGGCGAAGAAGACGTAGGACGGCAGCGGCGCCTCGCCGGCGAAGAATTCCTGGGCGAGCGTCGGCGCGTCGCGGAAGTAGAGGATGAAGGCGCCGCCGGTTGCCGCCGCAATGGCGATCCACGACAGGTGCGTCATGCTCTTGCGGAACAGCTTGTTGGCCGACCACGGCTCCTTGTCGAGGCGGATGCGGGCGTTGCGGTCGCCCTGCCAGAAGCGCTCGACTGTGACCATCAGGTCGGTCCACACCGTCTGCCAGCACAGATAGCCGCACCAGACGCGGCCGGCGATGGCGGTGAACAGGAACAGCGACAGCGCGGAGAGAACGAGGAAGCCGGTGACGAGGTAGAGTTCCTGCGGCCAGATTGCGAGCTCGAAGAAGAAGATCCGGCCGTTCTGGATATCCATCATCACGGCCTGGTCGGGCAGGCCCGGGCCGCGGTTCCAGCGCAGCCACGGTAGCAGGTAGTAGACGGCGAGCGTGCCCGCCATCACCAGCCACTTCACGTTGCGGAAGAAGCCGTGTCCGCGCTTGGGATAGATCTTCTTGCGGCTGGCGTATTGCGGGCGCTCGGCCTTGCGGTTGACGGCCTCGACGTCGATCTTCTCGATGCCGTGCGCCTCCGCGGCGACCGGCTTATTGTCGTCGAGAAAAGGATTCTTGACTTCGATCGTTGTCATTTCGCTTCGCACACCGCGTTCGTTGTGGGCAGTGCGGGCCGCCCCGCTGATCATCAGAATTGGGGTGTCAGGGCTTTGTGCGAAAGCTGCTCGCGGTTGCGAGGATCGCCTCCCGACACTTTGTCGCGCAAGTCTCGCTCACGGCGCGCGGGAACGCCGCTCCACGCGGCGACGTCGTTTCATTCTATGTGTCTCCCGCGCCCCGGGAAAGGGTATGTGGGGCGCGGGAGAGGATCGCATTGACAATTGTTCGCGAGGCGAAGGCTACTTGCCGCCGCCGAGCGAGTGGACGTAGAGCGCGAGCGACTTGATCGCGACCGGGTCCAGACGGCCGGCCCACGCCGGCATGGCGCCGCCGCGACCGGTCTGGATGCTCTTCTCGACGTCGGCCTTCTTGGCGCCGTAGAGCCAGATGGCGTCGGTCAGGTTCGGAGCACCGAGTTCGGCATTGCCCTTGCCGTCCTCACTGTGGCAGGCGACGCACTGCTCCGCGAAGATGGCCTTGCCACGACCGGCAGCGGCCGCGTCCTTGCTGGCGCCCGAGAGCGAAAGCACATACTCGGCGGTGTCGCTGATCTGCTTGGCGTCGAGCATGCCGTCGAGGCCGAACCGCGGCATGGCGCTGTCGCGGGTCTTCTTGTCGTCAGTCCAGCGGACGCCGTGCTGGATGGTCTGCTGGATGTCCTCGAGCTTGCCGCCCCAGATCCAGTCGTCGTCGTTCAGGTTCGGATAGCCCGCACCTCCCTGCGCGCCACGGCCGTGGCAGGGCGCGCAGTTGTCGGCGAACACCGCCTTGCCGCCGGCCGATGCAAACTGCAGCAGCGACGGATCCTTCTTGATGTCGGCGAGCGCCGTCTTGTCGAGCTGGCCGCGCAAGGCGCCCTGGGCCGCCTTGCCCGCCTGCACCTCGTCGGTCACGGTGGCACGCTGGCTGTAGCCCAGCATGCCCTTCGTGTAGTCGTTCATGGTCGGCCAAGCCGGGTAGGCGATCCAATAGCCGACCGACCAGATGATGCAGACATAGAACGTGTAGAGCCACCACCTGGGCAGGGGCTTGTTGAGCTCCTGGAGATCACCGTCCCAAACATGGCCGGTGGTCTCGATACCCGTGACTTCATCGATTTTCTTGTGACCAGCCATCAGTGGCCCCCACCATTGGATTTTTCAGCTTCCAGCCCGAGCGCCCTGCGCTGAACCTCGTCGAACTTGCGGCTGTTGCCCGGCCAAAAGGCATAGGCAACGACACCGACGAAGAGCGCGAAGAAGAACAGGAGCGACGTGACCTGGCTGATTGTTGCAACTGTGTCGTACGACATGCGTCACCCTTTCCTCAGCGGAGGTTCGGACCAGAGGCATCGAAGCTGGCAAAGTCGACCAGCGTTCCGAGCATCTGCAGGTAGGCGATGACGGCGTCGAGCTCGGTGATCGTCTCGGCGTTGGCGTCGAAGTTGCCGACCTTGGCCTTGGGGTAGCGGGCGAGAAGCTCTTTCACGCCCTTGCTGTCCGGGTTGACCTGCGCCTCGATGTCCGCCTTGGCCTTGGCGATCATCTCGTCGGAGTAGGGGACGCCGGTGATGCGGAGCGTGCCGAGGTGGCTCGCCGCCTTGGTCGTGTCGAGCGCCGTCTTGGCCAGCCACGGATAGCTGGGCATGATGCTCTCGGGCACGACCGAGCGCGGGTTGACCAGGTGCTCGCGCTGCCACTGGTCGGAGTACTTGCCGCCGACCCGGGCAAGATCCGGACCGGTGCGCTTGGAGCCCCACTGGAACGGATGGTCGTACATCGACTCGGCAGCGAGCGAGTAGTGACCATAGCGCTCCACTTCGTCACGCAAGGTGCGGATCATCTGCGAGTGGCAGGTGTAGCAGCCCTCGCGGATGTAGATGTCGCGGCCGGCCTGCTCGAGCGGGGTGTAGGGACGCATGCCCTTCACCTGCTCGATGGTGCTTTGCACCCAGAACAGCGGCGCAATCTGCACCAGACCGCCGATCGACACCATGATGAGGATGCCGATCAGGAGGATGATCGAGTTTTTCTCGAATGGCTCGTGAGTCATTTTCTTCCCCCTTACTCAGCAGCCTGCGGACGCAGCTCGGGAGCCGCCGCAACGCGCGGCTGGTCCTTCGCATCGACGGGCTCGTCGCCGCGGATCGTGCGCCACATGTTGTAGGCCATGATCAGCGCGCCCAGTACGAAGAGCAGGCCGCCGATGGCACGGATGACGTAGAACGGATGCATGGCCTCGACCGTCTCGACGAACGAGTAGGTGAGGAAGCCCTGCTTGTCGTAAGCGCGCCACATCAGACCCTGGAGGATGCCGGACACCCACATGGCGGTGATGTAGAGCAGGATGCCGAGCGTCGAGATCCAGAAGTGCCACTCGACGAGCCGGAGCGAGTACAGCGCCTTACGCTGCCACAGCCACGGCACGAGGCAGTAGATGGCGCCGAACGACACCATGGCGACCCAGCCGAGAGCACCCGAGTGGACGTGACCGATGGTCCAGTCCGTGTAGTGCGACAGCGAGTTGACCGCCTTGATCGACATCAGCGGGCCTTCGAAGGTCGACATGCCGTAGAAGGCCACCGACACGACGAGCAGACGCACGACGGGATCGGTGCGCAGCTTGTCCCATGCGCCCGAGAGCGTCATGAGGCCGTTGATCATGCCACCCCACGAGGGCATCCACAGCATGATCGAGAAGGTCATGCCGAGCGTCTGCGCCCAATCGGGAAGCGCGGTGTAGTGGAGGTGGTGCGGACCCGCCCAGATGTAGAGGAAGATGAGCGTCCAGAAGTGGACGATCGACAGGCGGTAGGAGTAGACCGGGCGCTCGACGCGCTTCGGAATGAAGTAGTACATGATGCCGAGGAAGCCGGCGGTCAGGAAGAAGCCGACGGCGTTATGGCCATACCACCACTGCGTCATCGCATCCTGCACACCCGAGAAGAAGATGTAGCTCTTCGGCTCGAAGGGCGAGGTCGGGATCGTGAAGTTGTTGACGAGGTGCAGCATGGCGATCGTGACGATGAACGCCAGGTAGAACCAGTTCGCCACATAGATGTGTGGCTCCTTGCGCTTCGCGAGCGTGGCGAGGAACACCAGCAGGTAGACGACCCAGACGATCGTCAGCCAGAGGTCAGCGTACCACTCGGGCTCGGCGTATTCCTTGCCCTCGGTGATGCCGAGCAGGTAGCCCGTGCCGGCGATTGCGATCAGCACCTGGAAGCCCCAGATGACGAACCACGGCGACCAGCGTCCGGCGAGACGCGCCTGGCTGGTGCGCTGGACGACGTAGAACGACGTCGCGAGGAGGACGTTGCCGCCGAACGCGAAAATGACCGCCGAGGTGTGCAGCGGGCGAAGGCGTCCGAAGCTGGTCCAGGGCATGTCGAGGTTCAGCGCCGGGAACGCGAGCTGCCAAGCGATGACGTCGCCGACCAGGAAGCCGGCGATGCCCCAGAACACGGCGGCGACGACCGCCACGCGAATGGGACCGTCGAAATAGCCGTTCGCGTCGAGGACCGAGTAGCTCTTGCCCATCGACTTGGTAAGAACGAATAGAGCCGCCAAAACGCCCGCGAGCGCCAGGATGACGCCGTGGAAGGCCATTGCCGGTGTGGTGGTTTTAACCGCGACCAGCGCGCCTATGATCGCGACGAGACCCCCCCCCGCGACAGCAAGCGCGTCGGAGAACGCGTGCCTCTCGACCGTTGTGTCTGTCATTTCACTCCTCGCCTTTCTGAGACAAATTCCAACCCCAAAGAAGAACAGACCTGATGGAGCAACGTTTCTGTTCGCTTTTGCCTGCCCCCGCGGCTTTGATATCGATCAACAGATGGTCCAAAGCGGTAGGACCTCTGTGTCGCAAGTCACACGGCCGGACCGGTCGTAGATCGGGTTCGGGTGCCCGCGATCCGGCACACTTCCGACCATTTTTCGCCATTTTTTGCCGCCGCAGGAGGCGAGCGGAGCGCGGTTCCAGGCCGCTTCCGCATCGTGCGGCATGGTCGCGCAGCCCCCTTCAGAGCCGGTTCCTGCCCTCCGTCTCGGATGCGTCCTCGTCGATGCGCAGCTGGTGAGTCTGCACGCCGCGCGAGGCGTAGTGCAGCAGCATGCTGCAGACGGCCTGCTGCTCGCCGGCGTCGTCGACGCGGACGATGACGATGCCGCCCCCCGATTCCAGATGTTGCTTGAGGTTGTGGGCCTGCCGCTCGAGGCCCGACATCGCGAACGTCGCTAACGATCCGTGCGATGTGTGGAGGTCACGCAATATGCCCGTTTTCGGCAGCGGCACCGCCTCGTGCAGGATTTCCTGGATGCAGTCCGACGCATCGACGTCCGGACCGGTGTCGATGCGGTGCATGCCGCGACCGTCGCCGGGGGTGCGGCCGAACTGGTCGAACGCGTGCGAGTCCGCGCTCGCGACGAGGCGGACCCGTTCGATGCCGAAGCCGTGGTTGGCGAGGTCGCGTAACGCCGACTGTACCTCGATCAAGCCTTCGAACAGGCCGATTGCGAGGGTCAGCCGCCGTGGCGGTGGCGATGGCCGTCTGAGTTCTAGAGTATCGGGTGACATGTTCAGCTCCGCCGCGTCGCGGACGAAAGATCGCACCGGCGTGCGGCCCGTTGGCGGGGCCGCGGCCGGGTAGGACTCCTTAGCCCTGAGCCATCTCGTGGAGCGCGGCAGCGTCGCGGATCAGAACGGTGGTCGTCCGCGGAAGCGCGATTGTCCCGGCCCTCTTCAGCTTAGAGAACGTGCGGCTGACGGTCTCGATGGTGAGGCCGAGGTAATCGCCGATGTCGACGCGCGTCATCGGCAACTCGACCCGCGACGGATCGGCGCCGGTCTCGCGGTTGCGCCGCGACAGCGCAAGCAGGAACACGGCCATGCGCGCCTCGGCCGATTTCGCCGCGAGGCACAGCATGTGCTCGCGCGTCATGGTGAGCTCGTCGGCCGCGAGCTTGAGCAGGCGGCGCGCGAACTGCGGGCGCGTTTCGATCAGCTGATTCAGCAGATGGCGCGGGATGCGGCGGACGCGGACCTTCGTCAGCGCCTGAGCGCTGAACGTGTGGACCGACGGAGAGCAATAGCCGATCAGGTCTCCGGGGAAGTAGAAGGAGACGACGTGCCGGTGACCATCCGGAAGCAGACGATAGGCGCAGATTACGCCTTCGACGACCTCGAGGATGTGGGACGACTCATCGCCTTCCAGAAACAGATCCTCGCGGGCCGAATAGACGGACGGCATCGCCTGAACCAGCTGCTCGGTGATGGGCTCCGACAGTTCGTCGCGGCGCGGCGGCAGCGGCAGCGCGAACACGTTGCGCGGGCTCTCAATAGCCACGTCCGACATTGCAGAAAGGGCGAGCATGCGAGGTCTCCTCCGTGCCACTCTTCGTTGGTGAGGATCTAACCAGCTGCATGTCTCCCTGATTTCTGTCAGTTGTAACGATGCGTAACGAATTGTAACGGGATGGCGGCGGACATAGCCTCGGCCGCTTTTTAAGGTCCGGGCGGTCGGCCGCAGGAACAAGGCAATGGGTCTCGAGGAGGGTCGGGCCGGGCCTCGCCCGTTTTCCGGCGGTGCCGGGTTCGAGCGGTTCACGGGGGTGGATGCAACCGATGAAGTGGTCATGAGCGACGTCCAGAGCGTCAACATTCTGGTGGTGGACGATGACCAGAAGGTGCGTCTTCTGCTGCGGCGCTGCTTCGAGGGCGAGGGCTTCCGCGTCGCCGAGGCCGCGCGTGGGGCCGAGGTGCTGCCGGCCCTCCAGGGTCAGAGCTTCGACCTCATCACCCTCGATCTGACGCTCCCCGACACCGACGGCCTGACCGTGGCGCGCGCCGTGCGTGAGCGCTCGCGGGTTCCGATCATCATGGTGACCGG
>JBGSQO010000696.1:0-2022 GCA_041738055.1 Filomicrobium sp. | reverse complement strand
AGGTAACGCCCGCCCGCCTCGATAGCGTGGAAGGAGCCCTGTTCATCCAGCAGGTGATGGTCGCCGGCGCCCGCCTGACCATCACGTCCGCCAACGGGATGGTTCTGCCCCTGGAACTCGCTGGCCCGATGCCGCAGCTCGTGCGCGCCTCCTACCTCAACTGCGCCGGCGATCTCTATCGGCCATGAAGCTGGCTGCCGTTCTGGATCAGCGTTGCCGAACCGCGCGCGCGCCCTGGGCGCCACATCGTGGCGTGGAATGGCGGTCACGCGCGTGCCGGCCTTGCCCGCAACGGTGCTGTTGCGCAATATCCTCGCGACGTGATTCTGTTTCGCCGCAAGACATCGCAAACGCTGCTCGAACCCGCAGAACAACCCCAGGAGGTGCCGATGCATCGCGCCACAACCGCCGCCCTCTCCCTCCTCGCCGGCATCGCCCTGGCGCTGCCCACCGCGATGGCGGCCGAGACCTGCGCCGGCAACCAGGACGCCCTCGGCGTCTCGCGCACCGTCGAGGTCGACACCACCGGCGGGCCGGCCTTCGGGCTCGAGCAGTACAAGATCCACGACTTCCTGCAGCAGGGCGAAGTCGTCCTGACGTTTGATGATGGACCATGGCCGACGACGACGCAGGCCGTGCTCAACGCGCTCGCCGCCCACTGCACCAAGGCGACGTTCTTCATCATCGGCAAGCATGCCATCTGGCATCCCGATATCCTGAAGCAGGTTGCGCGCGGCGGGCACACCATCGGCACCCACACCTTCTCGCACGCCAATCTCGGCAAGCTCGCCGCCAAGAAGGACGACAGCGCCAAGACCGAGCTGGAGAAGGGCATCAGCGCCGTCAAGCTGGCGCTCGGTGCGCCCCCCTCGCCGTTCTTCCGCTTCCCCTTCCTGCAGGACCCCAAGGAGATGATCAGCTATACGGGTGAGCGCAATCTGGCCGTGTTCTCGATGGATCTCGACAGCTTCGATTTCAAGCATCGCTCGGGCGACGCGGTCATCAAGGCTGTGATGGACAAGCTGGCCAAGAAGGGCAAGGGCATCATCCTGATGCACGACTTCCAGAAGTCGACCGCCGCAGCAATGCCCGAATTGCTGAAGAAACTGAAGGCGGGTGGCTACAAGGTCGTGCACATGAAGGCGCGCGACCCGGCTATCTCGCTGGCCGAGTACGACGAGGCCGTGTCCAAGGAGTTCGCGGGTCCCGTCGCCAACGCCCGCCCGACCTCGAGCGTCGTCAAGACGATTACCGGCAACTGATCCGCGCGCGAGAGCTTCCGGCAGGATCACCTCAATTTTGTCCGACTGGAGCCTCGACGCCCCCATGAGAACGAGAGCGAATGCCCCGCGCAGTGGTCTCGTTCAGCGTGCGCAGCAAGCCCTGCGCACGCTCTTGGCCGTGGCGGCCGCGGCAACGGCGTCGCTGCCCTGGGCTGCACCTGCCGCCGCCGAGCTGTGCCAGGAGAGCGAGTTTGCCGACGCCGTCGACAAAGCCGGCTCCGAGCTTCGGGCCTACAACGCCTCGGTCTGGGGGCAGCTGTCCGATCGTATCGTCAAGCTCAAGACCGCCAAAGGCTGGCCCGAAGACGATTATCAGGAGTTGGCCGCCGATCACCTGCAGGACAAGCAGATGGCGGACTTCGACGCCAAGGCCAACGATCTGTTGACCAAGGTCGATACGCTGGGCCGCGCGGCGGAGGGCGGACCGGCCGACTGCGAGAAGCTCGACGAACTGAAGGCTGCGAGCCGCGAGTTACTTGCGGTCATGCAGGCCAAGACTGCCTATACACTCGCCAAGCTCGACGGCGAGATCTCCGGCCCGAAAGCAGGGGCCTCAGGCGCCCATCCTCCCGCCGCCAAGCCTGGATCCGTTCAGACCGCCGAAGCCAAGCCTGCTGCGCCAGACCGACCGGCCCCAGTCGTCAATACGCCGCCATCGTCCAAGACGGCCCCAGTCGGCTCGCCGGCCAAATCCGAGCCGAAGCCGCCCAAGCCGAGTGCCGGCAGCCAGGTCGCGGAC
>JBGSQO010000667.1:0-9426 GCA_041738055.1 Filomicrobium sp. | reverse complement strand
GGACGACATCATAGGGGACGACGGTCCACGCCGCCTCACCGGCCGCCAGCGACTGGAACCAGTCCACGGCATGGCCGGCGGCCGCGACGTGCTCGCGCACCGCAGCCCCCAGTCCCGGCTCGTCCTCGATCAACAGCACGCGCATCCCGGCTCCGCCACTTCTCGTCTCGCGCCCTCTGCCACGACCACCTGACAGCAGCCTGAACGAGACCAGGGGCAGCCGTCAGGTTGCCGTCAGCTGCTGGGGCCATCGTCACCGTGTCGACCCCAGCATGATCCTCCGCTCCGATCGGCGCAACGAGTGGTCAACATTGGAAAGGACAATGCCCATGAAACAGAGAACAGGTCGTGGACTCGCCGCAGCCGGCTTTGGTGCCCTCATCATCGCGATGGGCGCGGCGCCGGTCCTCGCCCAACAGGGGCCCGTCGCACAGTCGTGCGCCGACGAACTGGCCAAGCTCTGCGCCGACAAGAAGCACGAGCGCGGCGAGGCACGCGCCTGCCTGGAGGCCAACCGCGACAAGTTGTCGGAGGCCTGCCGCCACGCCCTCGACACGACCGGTCCCGGCAAGGGCGGCGGCCAAGGCCAGGGCAAGACGAACTGAGGGCACGACGGTGACATGAAAAGACGGGCTCCAACCGCTGGTTGGAGCCCGTTTCGTTGAGCGATCAGGGATCATACGGGTTCTACCGACCGAACGAACTCCTGACGCATCGCTCTCCGCAAACCGCGCCTTCCGGCCGGCTCTCGGAACGAGTGTCGGAAGGCGCAGACAAAGAAAATACCGTCCGGCCGATCGGACCGTCAGATGAGACACAGGTTAGTCCGGACGGTATTAGCCGATCTCAGCCCTATGCATCCGGGTGATCGTCGTACGCCCTCAGTGCCGGGTGTCCCGCGGTCCGGGCCACGCCGCGCAAGCCCAGAACGAACGCGGCGAAGGCAGGCAGAAAAATCGCGAGGTAGAGCGCCAACAGTCCCAAGCTCATATGCATTCCGCCGTCTCCCTATCGACTTTCTGACGTGCATTTACGATCCGCCCACTTGCCTTGGTTCACCGCGCCGGCAGGCAGGGGCACTCGTAGGTGCGGCGGCTTCTGAAGGAGCGGACGATCACTTGGCACGGGCAGTCCCGTTGCAGCCGAACATAGGTCCGCTTGCGCACGCCCGAATAGGCCCATTGAACGGGCACAGTTCCAATGCTTGTCGAGCGGGACTCGTTGCGGCACCGTTCGGACGCCTCGGCACCTTCGAGCGGCAGGATGGCCAGACCTACGGCAACGAGGCCCCCCAGCAATCGCCCACGCCAATGGCTGCCGGCGCCTGCGCGCTGTCCAATGACCATGATGTTCCGTGTCTCCGACCGATGCCCGCGCCGGCCCGACCCGACGCTCTCGGTTGGGGACATCGCATCGTCACCTGACACGAACCTGAACGGCAGCGGCGGGGCAGCGTCCAGGAACTCGAGCGCGGAAGTCCTGAACGCGACCCCACGCGCTGGGGCACGATCCTTGCCGCCAAACCTACACTCCCCGGCTAGCCCTCGGTCGGCGCTCGTTGGTCGGAGCCGCTCGCCTGGGGCCGGCATCTCCCCGCAAAAAGTCGCGACGCCGCGTTCCAAATTCTCGTGACGACTCTTACCGTCCCGCCGATGTTGCGACTCTGTGACTGTTGGGTCCGAGGGACGGTATTGTCTCTTGTTTGCGCCTTCCGACACTCCCTATTCCGGTGCTTCGGATGCCCACTCCGCATCCGCACCGCCTCTCTTGTCTGCGCCTTCCGACACTCGTTCCGAGAGCCGGCCGGAAGGCGCGGGCTATCTTGAGGTGGGGCACATCAACTCCGCGCTCAGCGACGCGGAAATTGCTGCAGTGCATCACGCCGCAGGTGGGCTCCGGGTTCTGGCGGGCGCTTTCGTTCCTTCCGGGTCGATCGACACCAACTTGCGGATCGTGGGTCTTGCCCCCGACAGTGCTGAGAAGTTCGTCCGGTCGCTGTGATCGCGGTACCCGAGGTGGGCAGCGTTCAATCCTTGCCCGCAGTGAAGCGGTAGCCGATGCCGGGCTCGGTCCCGGGCTTGGTCTCACCCGCCATGACGGCGGTTGCGACAATGGCGGCTGCGTTGCGCTTGCCCTGGTCAGCCCATGGCGACATGCACTGTATCGGCCGGCTGGTGATGGCGGGGGATGCGCACGCCTCGCGCCTTCATATCAGCGAGCATCACGTACATCTCGGCCGCGCCAAGCGCATCGTTGAACGCGTCGTGAGCAGCCAGCGGTGGCAGCTTCAGGTCTTGCAGAATTGCGGCATAGCGCAGGTCGATCTGCGTGCCCGGTGGCGCGTTCCCGTATTTTCGGTCGTAGTAGAGATCGCAGACGTCGACCTGCGGGTTTGGCAGCCGAATGTTGAGCATCTTCAGCACGTATTTGTCGAGCATCTGCACGTCGAAATCGATCCAGTAGCCGACGATCGGCCGATTGCCGATGAATCGCAGTAGCTCGGGCAGGACGTCGGCCATCGCCCGGCCTTTCTCGAGGTCCTTCGAGCGCAGCTGATGTACTTTGATCGATTGTTCGCGCAGATACGCGTCCGGCCTCACGACTGCGCGGTAAGCCTCGCTGGCAAAGATGCGATGGCCCTTGATCGGAATGGCGGCGATCGAAATGATGTCGTCGACCCAGGGATCGAAGCCGGTCGTCTCGCAATCGAGCGAGATCGCCTCGTCCGTGTCCTGCAATTGGAACAGGAACCGATAGTCGCGATTGTTGAGCGCGATACGATCGATCGAGCGCTGCAGGAACTTCAAGATGCTCATCGACGGCCTCCGAAAGTTGCTGGCACTTGTTTGCAGCGCATCAGAACAGCCCGAGATGATAACGCGAGCGCACGGTCTCGCGGAATCTCTTCACGACTTTCAAGGCATCGCGCAGCAGATCGCGATCACGCGTCGACAATTCACTGAGCCGGACGATCGCCTCCTCGTCGTGGCGTCCGGTCTTGATCGCGGTGAGCTGTGAGCGCAGGCGCACCTCCATGAAATAGGACAGCGCGCTCTTCAGATCGCCCGCCAGTTCTTCGCCCAGGGTGTTGTTCCGGGCGAGCGCGTCGATACGATCGGCCGTCGAGGTCTCCGCGAGTCCCTTTTCGATGGCGATCGTGCGGATACCGTGAACGATCGGAAACGTGCCCGACTTCTTGATGTGGATGATGCCCGAGGCAACCCCGACGCTGGCCATCAGCGAGGTCAGCATGCCCGCGCTCGCATCCTCGAATTGGTCGATGGCCTTGGCGAAGCGTGCCAGATAGGCCGTCTCGCCCTGCATGAGCCCCGTCAGCTCCGCCTTGGCGCGGGCGAGTACGTCCGGCTTGCCAGTGACCGCAACCGCATCGAAAAAGATGCCGAGGTTCATCGCGCTCATCTCGTCGGGCGTCAGAACCCACCCGCGCAGTTGCACCAGGAACTCGTCCAGCGTCTGTGACCATTGCGGATTGGAGACCATGACGTTGCCCGGACAGGGCGGGAAGCCGAACCGAGCGAGCGCGCCGGAGTACTCGGTCCGGAAGCGTTCGATGTCGGCCTCAGGAACGGGTGCGCCCAGCAGCAGCCCGTTGTCCTGGTCGGTGCGCACCGTCTGCTCGCCGCGCCCTTCCGAGCCCATGACGATGAGGCAGCCGTGCTCGCGGATCGAGGCCGGTGCGATCAGCTCGAACAGCTTCGCCATCAGGGCCCGGTTGAGATCGGAGGTGATCTCGGCGATGACCTCGACCTTGACGCCCTGCCGCTCGAGCCGTTCGACCTGGGACTGGATGTCCTGCGCGGGCTCGATCAGATCCTCGACCGTATGCGCGCGGTCGATGCGGCCGGGAATCAATTGAGAGTTGCCAGCGACGAGACCGAGAATATCGATGTCTTCGAGCATGGCGACCGGCACGCCATTCTGCGTCACCGCAAGGCGACGCTTGTTGTGCCGCGTCATCTTGATCAGCGCCTCGAAGATGAAATCGTCGCTCTCGACAGAGATGAGATCGAACGCGCACAGATCGCCCACGCGCGTGTCATGCGCCATGTCGCGCAGCAGCACGGCCTTGGCTAGGCTCGTGCCGGTGATGACACCGATTTCCTCGCCGCGCCGCACGAGAAGCGCATTGGTGCTCGCATCCGCCATGGCGTGAGCCGCCTCACGGATCGTCTTGTCGGGATCGATCCAGGCGGCAGGATGCAAGCGAGCCTCCCCGACACGGGCGCGCAGGACCTGCTCGACGCCTTCCGTCTCCTTGTGTGAGGAGTAGTCGGCGAGCTTGCGCGACAGCTCCTGGTAAAAGAAGGCCGCAAAGCCCGCATTGCGTCGGATGAGATCGAGGATGACCTCCTTGGGTGCCAGGAAGCAGAGCGTCTCCTCGGTCGCCACGTAGCTGTCGGCGGCTGCTCCATGGACGACGGCGCCGGCGTCGAAGCTGTCCTTGGGGCCCAGGACGGCGGAGACCTCGTCCCTATCGCGCTCCTCGACGGCCCCCTTGATGATCACGAACAGATGCTCGGCGGGCTGTCCGCTGGCGATGATCACCGCACCGGGCGGATAATAGCCGATATCGAGAGCGGCTTTCAGATCGCCCGCCTCCTGATGGGTCAACCGATCGAATGGAGGGTTCTGGGCATCGAAGGCCTGGGTCATGGAGGGTGCCTCGAAGGCTCATTGATCAGCGGTCGTCTGGACTGCCTGCGGGCCGCCCTGCAGTGAGAGCGGCCCGCGGCAATCGTCTGGATGCGGACCCGAGCTGTCGCTCAGGCTGCGGCTTTCAGATCAGTGCGCCGAGGCCTTGGCGATGCCGATACCCGTCTCGGAGCGCAGCAGCTGAGCCTCGTAAAGCCCGCGCTCCTTCTTGGCCTGCTCGCTGGTGTCGAGCTTGGAGCCGAGCCAGATGCCGAGGAAGGCGAGCGACATCGAGAACAGTGCCGGGTTCGAGTAGGGGAACGGTGCCGAGCCCTTGGCATGGCCCAGGACGTCGACCCAGACGGTCGGCGACAGGATGACGAGAGCGACCGAGCTGACGAGTCCCAGGTAGCCGCCGATCATTGCGCCCCGCGTGGTCATGTCCTTGTAGAACATCGACATCAGCAGCACGGGGAAGTTGATGGAAGCGGCCACGGCGAACGCGAGACCCACCATGAAGGCCACGTTCTGCTTCTCGAACAGATAGCCGAGCGCGACGGCGACGACGCCGATGACGACCGACGCGATCTTCGACAGGGCGACCTCGCGCTGCTCGCTGACGTTACCCTTGGCGATCACCGAGGCATAGAGGTCGTGGCTGACGGCCGAGGCGCCCGCGAGCGTCAGGCCGGCGACAACGGCCAGGATCGTGGCGAAGGCTACAGCCGAGATGAAGCCGAGGAACAGCGAACCGCCGACGGCCTTGGAGAGATGCACGGCCGCCATGTTGGAGCCGCCGAGCAGATCCTTGATCTTGTCGTAGCCCGTGGCGCCAGCCTTGTAGTAGCTCGGGTCGTTCATCAGAAGGGTGATGGCGCCGAAGCCGATGATGAAGGTCAGGATGTAGAAGTAGCCGATGAAGCCGGTGGCATAGAACACCGACTTGCGGGCCTCCTTGGCATCAGCCACCGTGAAGAAGCGCATCAGGATGTGGGGCAGACCGGCGGTGCCGAACATCAAGGCGAGGCCGAGGGAGATGGCCGAGACCGGATCGCTGACCAAGCCGCCCGGCCCCATGATGGCGCCGCCCTTGGGGTGGATCTCGGTGGCCGTCTTGAACAGCGCTTCGGGACTGAAGCTGAACTGATAGAGCACGGCCAGCGCCATGAAGGTCGCGCCGCCCAGCAGCATGACCGCCTTGATGATCTGCACCCACGTCGTCGCCGTCATGCCGCCGAAGGCCACATAGACGATCATCAGCGCACCAACGATGATGAGGGCGTAGAGGTAGGGCAGACCAAACAGCAGTTCGATGAGCTTACCAGCGCCGACCATCTGCGCGATCAGGTAGAAGGCGACGACCGTCAGTGTGCCGGTCGCCGACAGGATTCGGATCGGCGTCGCCGACAAGCGGAAGGAGACCACGTCGGCGAACGTGAATTTGCCGAGATTGCGTAGCCGTTCGGCGATCAGGAACAGGACCACCGGCCAGCCGACGAGCCAGCCCACCGAGAAGATGAGGCCGTCATAGCCGGTCGCGAAGACGAGGCCGGAGATGCCGAGGAAGGAGGCTGCCGACATATAGTCGCCGGCAAGGGCCAGACCGTTCTGGAAGCCCGTGATGCCGCCGCCGGCGGTGTAGAAGTCGGCCGCCGAGCGGGTGCGCGAAGCCGCCCACTTGGTAATACCGAGGGTGAACAGCACGAAGGCGCCGAACATGATGATCGCCGGCAGGTTGAGCGCCTGCTGCCCCCCACCCTCGATCGCGCCGGCGGCCAATGCTGATCCGGCCGAGCCGGTCAAAGCGAGCGCCGCGAAAAGAAACCGATTTGCCCCGAACATTACTTCTTCACTCCCTCGACGATTTCCTTCGTCATGGCGTCGAATTCGCCATTTGCACGACGCACATAAATTCCGGTCAAAATGAACGCTGAAACGATCACGAACACCCCGAGCGGAATGCCGATGGTCGTGACGCCAGTACCGATCGGCGTCGCCAGAAACGGCTTGTTGAAGGCGACGAGCAGGACGAAGCCAAAATAAATCAGCAACATCATGAGTGTAAGTAGGCGGGCAAAACTCGTGCGCTTGGCGACGAGTTCGGCGTACTTCGGGTTGTTTTTGATTCGGGAGACCAGTTCTGGATCCACAGAGGCTACTCCTTGGGGCGGGCACGGCACAACAGTCCCCGATACGCTCTCGCCTCGCACAGCGACGAACGTTGGTCGAGCATCATCTCGACTGATGCGATCTCGTACCGGGGTTGGTTCTCGGGGTCGTATGGAACAGTACTTTGCTACAACATGCTGTCGCGCGACAAAATCGAACAGTTCGTCGTGCGACTTTCGCTGGATACAATAAAGGCAATCTGGCACGGGAACATTTGCGCGCCGTCAATGCTTGACGCCCGATCGTATGCGTGCGGACTGAGAGACGGTACGTATCGTCACCCGTTCAATCGGCGTGGGCTCCGGCTGAACGAGCATACGGGTTTCAGCGCATGGCAAGGCTCGGCCGTCGTCACTGGCTTGGTCACAGGGCGTTGGAGCCACCGATGGGGACTTCGGCATGCACCGCTCGCTCGCGAGCGTGTGGCACGGTGCGCTTCGGCTGCTTCGCCAAGCTCTGCCACCCTCGGCAGTCCGCCTAGTCAAGCAAAACCGGATGCCAGCGTCCAACAATTGCATCCGCATGACGGTGAGCACCGGCCCGTCTCTCCGGAGAGAAGCGGAAACGGACCTGAGGGGTAAGCTGCCATCGTAGCCGGTTGGCCTTCAAGAAGAGCTTGTTGCACTGCACTGCACAGCTTCATTGCCCGCCGTCGTTGCGCTCTTGCCACAGGAGTGTTGAGCCCCGGCACTGAGTCTGGTTGGGTTAACCTCGACGAGTGGGGCGCCTGCCCCGCCTGCATCTTCTTGCCCCAGAAGCGGCCAGCCAACGGAACATAGCGGCAACTTGACGCGACACCCCAGATGGCTGACGATCTGCGGCAAGTGGGTGCTCGTCGAGGTGGGCCAACAACTGCCATCCCGAGACACGGACGATCAGACCCAATGTGCTTTCTGGGCACATAAAATCGGCGGTCGATCCAGTGAAAACCGTTGCAGCGCAATACGCCGTGGTGAGTTTCCAGGTCTAGCGAATGCTTTCGGCCACGCCGCGTTGGTCGCCACAGGTCGTGAGTTCTTAGCCACGCCTTCCTGTCCGCATTGTCCCACCCCTTCGCTAAAGCACTCGACGGCAGCCTAACCGGCGCTGTCAGCGGGCAACAGCCGCGCCTGCGACCTCGCCAACAATGGCGTCTCTCCAACCGTTGTCGCGCGCATTCCCGATCCCGTGCGTTCAGGTGCTTTTACAGGATGAAGTCGCCTGCCGTCAGCGTCTTGGAGCCAGTGAGCTCGATCTGGAAATCGGCCTTCCCGTCGCCATTGGTGTCGCCCTCGACGATCGTGACGCCACCCGACTTCGTGGTGTGCAACTGGCCCCCAATCTTGCTGAAGGCTTTCGCGCCGATGAACTTGAACGCCTGATTGCCCCCCGTCTTGGAACTGGCGTCGATGGTCGAGAGATCGATGTCGTCCTGGCCGTGCGTGAAGTCGGTGATGCGGTCGCGCGTCGATGCGGTCTTTCCGGTCTCTTTGATGGAGTTGAAATCGAAGTGGTCGAAACCGGTGCTGCCGATCAGGATATCCCACCCGGCGCCCCCGCAGAGCACGTCGTCTCCCGCAAAACCCGACAACGTGTCGTTCCCACCGAGACCGAAAATCCGGTCGACGTCGGTTCCACCGCTGAGCGAGTCGGCCGCCGCCGTGCCCATGATCGTCTCCGGTGACGCGTTGGTGATGCCGATCGTGTAGGCCTTCTCGACGAACGACCCGTCCACACTGGTCGCCCGCATCATGATGGCATGGCTCGTCGCCGTCTCGAAGTCGAGCGCGCCGGCAACCGTGACGACGCCGGTCCCCGCATGGACCGCGAAGCGCCCGCCGGCGTTGTCGGTGAGGCTGTAGCTGACGGTCTCGCTGTTGCCGTCGGCAGCAAGGCCGGTGAGGCCGACCGCCGTGCCGATGACGGCATTCTCCGCAACCGCATTCGCTGCGGCATTGGCATCATCGAGCGCGCCGATCAGCGAGGCGACGGCGAGGATCTGCGGCTTGCCACCGAGGAAGCTCACGGTCTCGACGTTGGCGAGCGTATCGGTGCCGTCGTCGCCGTCCGTCAGGGCATCCGTGTCGACCAGGCGCCAGGTCGTCGTGGCCCCGTCGAGCCGCTCGATGACAGACGTGCTGCGTGCGCCGCGGAAAACCGCAGTATCGCTGCCCATGCCGCCGTCGAGGCTGTCGTTGCCGCCGTTGCCCTGCAGGATGTCGGCGTAGTCGAAGGTCGAGAAGCTGTCGGCATCCGTGCCGCCGATCAGTTCGAACCGCTCGACGTTGACGACGGACGTGCCGTCGAAGGCGAGTACGCTTGGGCTCGCGGTCCCCGTGACGGCAAAGGCCAGAGCGGCGATCGCCGTCGACCGGTCGATGACGGCGATGTCGCCTGTCCCAGCCCCGCCGTCGAGAACGTCGGCGCCGCCGAAAGTTCGCAGCGTGTCGTCGCCATCGCCGCCGTTCAAAGTGTCCGCGTCGGTGTTGGCGACGTTGTCGTCTAAGAGCGTGTCGGCACCGCCGAGCCCCGAGAGCGTGTCGGAGCCGCCGCGGCCGTCGAGACTGTCGTCGTGGCCCGCCGTCGTGAAGGTGTCGCCCGCCGAGCCGCCGGTGATCTCGAAGC
>JBGSQO010000592.1:0-2368 GCA_041738055.1 Filomicrobium sp. | reverse complement strand
GCAGGCGTGGCTCGGCGAGCACGCCCCGCGCTGCCAAAGCGGTCGCGTTCTCCGCATGCTGCTGGCGTGGCGACTTCAGGAACATCGCTTCGGCGGACTCTCGGTAATCGCGCAACGGGTTCTGCGCGACCTAGCCGAGCCTGAGACCGGGAAGCCCATCAGACTTAAGTCGGCCCTCCCCAGGCGCGGCACGCTGCTTACTCGCGAGTGGAAAGGTGCGGTGCACCGCGTCCAGGTTCTTGATCGCGGGTTTTTTCATAACGGCGTCGCCTATGCCAGCCTCTCCGAAGTGGCCCGGGCTATCACGGGAACCCGCTGGTCCGGCCCGCGGTTCTTTGGATTGAGCCGCGCCGCCCGCCCTGGGATCACACCATGACGGCGCCACGCCCCCTGCATTGCGCCATCTACACCCGCAAATCCTCTGAGGAAGGGCTCGATCAGTCGTTCAACACACTCGACGCGCAGCATGAGGCCTGCACGGCCTACATCAAGAGCCAGGCTCACGAAGGCTGGGTGTTGGTCAAAAAGCGCTATGACGATGGCGGCTTCTCCGGCGGCTCGATGGATCGGCCCGGGCTGGCCGCGCTGTTGGACGACCTGGACCGCGGAAAGATCAACATCGTGGTCGTCTACAAGGTCGATCGCCTCACCCGCTCACTTGCCGACTTCGCCAAGATCGTCGAGGTGCTGGACCGGAAGGGAGCGTCATTCGTCTCGATCACGCAGCAATTTAATACCACCACGTCGATGGGCCGGCTGACTCTCAATGTGCTCTTGTCGTTCGCGCAGTTCGAGCGCGAACTTACCGGCGAGCGCATCAGGGACAAGGTCGCAGCCTCGAAGAAGAAAGGGATGTGGATGGGCGGGTTTCCGCCCCTTGGCTACGACATCCTGAACCGCAAGCTCGCTGTCAACGAAGCCGAGGCCAAAGCCTTGCGCTCGATCTTCGAGCGGTTCTTGGACCTGGAATCGGTGCGCGCGCTCGTCGCCGACTTGCAGCGGCGTAACATCGCGAGCAAGCGCTGGAAGACCCGCAAAGGTCAGTTTCGCGGCGGGCGCCCCTTCTGCCGCGGCGCGCTCTATTACCTGCTGCGCAATCGGATCTACCTCGGCGAGATCGAGCACAAGGGACAGGTCCACAGAGGCGAGCACCCGGCTATCCTACGTCGGGACCTTTGGGAGCGGGTCCAGGCCAAGCTGGACGCAAACAGGGGCGATCGGTCCAATGCACCGCGGGCGCGCGGTTCGCATCTGCTGACCGGGTTCATCTTCGATGACCGTGGCAACCGGTTGAGCCCAAGCCATGTCAAGAAGCGCGGCGGCCGGCGCCATCGGTACTATGTGAGCCAGGCCTTGCTGCAGCAGCGCGACGCCAAGGCCGGTTCGCTCCCTAGAGTTCCGGCCCAGGCAATCGAGGACCTGATCGTCGACCGGGTGCAGCGCATCGCGCTCACTGCCTCCACCACCGATATCGCCGAACAACGCCGAAAGCTTGTCGTCGCGTGGGTCCGGCGGATCGAAGTGGGGCGGGACCGGGTCAAGATCGCCGTTGCAAACATCAGCGGGATTGCCCTTGACACGGTTCGCGCGCGCATAGCTGCGTTGGACGTCGTCGAGGCTCGCAACAATCTGTTCGAAATCACCGTTCCAATCCGGCTCAGGACCTGGGGCGGCGAGAAGGTGATCGAAGGGCCCCATGGTGCAGCTGCTTACGAGCCCGCTCACATGGACCGCTCGCTGCTCAACGCCATGAGCCAGGCGCATCAATGGCGGAGCGCGCTGGCCTCGGGCAGGTTAGGCTCGATCGAGGACATCGCAGCATCGACAGGACGTACGGAAGCCTATGTTCGACAACTTCTGCCGCTGGCGTTCCTCGCGCCCGACATCGCCGAGGCAAGCCTGCTCGGCAGGCAGCCGCGGCACGTCACGGTCGATCGCCTCGTGCGCATGAAGTTGCCGCTCTCCTGGCAAGCGCAGCGGCGCCTCCTCCATATCGCGACTTGATCGCCTCCCAAAACCGAAGCGCACAGTAGCCCGCGAGAGAAAACCGGGCAGAATCGGGCACTGTCGCCTGCATAGCTCGGTCTCCCGCTTCGGTTTCAGCGCGGATAGCGCCCATTCCCGCGGGAAAACTCCGCCCCGAGCGCATTTGTCTCCGGCAATGCGGACTGGCTGGCGGATGGGGTGGGATTCGAACCCACGATACGCTTTTGACGTATACACGCTCTCCAGGCGTGCGCCTTAGACCACTCGGCCACCCATCCGCGAAACCGCCAGGAAGACCGCGGCCCGGAATGTGCGGCTGGAGCCGGGGCCGGCGGCGCGCTTCATATATCAACGCCGGGGCCATGCGCCAACCCCCGCCTCC
>JBGSQO010000219.1:0-3188 GCA_041738055.1 Filomicrobium sp. | reverse complement strand
CGCTGCTGTCGATCTTCGGCGCTGCCGCGCTGACCGACCGGCTGCTGGACGCGGGCGAAAAGACCGTGCCCGCCCCGTTCCAGCCCGACCCGCTGGTGCTGGGTTTGCCCGAAACCCCCTCGCGCGAAGTGCCCATGAGCCGCACAGTCCCGGCGGAGTAGGTCCGCCGGGGAGCGTGGTTTGGCTGCTGCGGCTTCTCCCCGGTGCCGAAAACCTGTCGGCGTTGAGGGGAATTCAGAAGATGCTTGGGCTGGTCGGGCGGGTTGCAGTTCGGTTGGTTCTGCCTGCGCCCGCCCGCCCAATCACGTCACAGCACGAAATCAGTGAGCCACGTCGGGAAGGAACTGTCGAACTCGTTGACGTCGTGCTTCGTCAGGACGTCGCTTGTGTCAAGACTGTAGATTTCGGCGTCGCTCGGCTCATAGGAGCTGAAATAGAGCCGGTCGGGTGTCGCGACGAAATCGACGGGGCTGGTGCCTTGGCCGAGAGATGCGCCGACGTCTGTGACGCGTGTGATCGCGCCGGCCGTGGTCAACTTGTAGACCGCAAAGTCGAGGGCGGGGTTTGCGGCCGTTTCAGCCGTGAAGTAGAGTGCGCCATTGAACACGGTGCCGTCGAACCCGCCGATCAAATCGGTTCCGGTGACGTCCGTTATCGTGCCGGCGAAATCGATTTCGAACAGCGACTGCTGGCCGGTACCTTCGCTTGCCGTGAAATAGAGCTTGCCGTTGAAGGTGACGAAGTCGCTTGGATCGCTGCCGGCAGTGGTCGAGGGATTGATTTCAATGGCTTCGAGCAGGCCGGAGTTGTTCACCTTGTAGAGTTCGTTGCCACCGCTGGTCGTGGTCTGGGCGGCGAGATAAAACGTGCCGCCGACCTCGCCATTCAGGGATTCGCCGCCAGTCTCGCGAGACGTGTCGGAAGTAGGGAAATAGAGTTCAGGCGTGATTGGCGCGCTGCCGGGTGAAAGCGGCCGCAAGGCTTCGATCTCGCCCGTCGAGGTCAGGCGCAATAGGTCGCGGAATGCGAACTGACTGAAGTTCGTGTCCTCGACAAAGGACGAGAAGTAGAGAGCGTCTGACGACGCGCCAACGTAACGAACTTGGTTTGCCACGTAGGTCGGGCCGGGCGTCGTGTCCACGATCTCGGTGAAGGTGCCGGCCTCATCCACCGTGTAGATGGCGGCTTGGCCGGTGAACCCGTTGCGGCCGAAGACGATCAGATTGCCGTTGAACGCGGCATACTCCTGAATGAACCCGCCGTTCGCCGTCTCCAGTGCCGGTGGCTTTGCGATCTCGGTCAGCACGCCGGCTTCGTCGAGGCGATACAGCACGCCGCCGAAACCGACAGTCGCGGTCAGAGCCTGGAAGAAGATGTGGTTGCCGACCGTCTCGAATTTGAATGTGTTCTGGAACGAGTTGCCGACTGAGGACAACTCGTCGGAGGCAATCGCAACTGCGCCGTCGCTGCCAAGACGATAAATCTGCTCGCCGTTGACGGGTTCGTAGGCGGTGAAGTAGAGCGCACCCCCAAGCCGCGTGAATTGCTCGGGATCTGAGGAGGCGTTGCCCGGATTGATGTCGGCGAGCCGCTCGATCGTTCCGTCCGGCTTTATGATGTAAGGCTCGCGAATGGGCGTGACGTTGCCCGTTCCGAACAGATCGACCGCGGAACTGGCGGAGAAGACGAGTCCACCAGCAAACGGGGCTGGTGGCTGCACGGGGTCTGTGGTCCGCAGATCGACCGTCTGGTCCGAGAAGCGAAGCAATTCGAGGTCGAGTGCCGCCGTATCGATACCGTCAGCGACATTGGTGGAATGCGTCACGACTAATTCGCCGCTACCATTGCGCGAGAAGCCGTAAGCCGAAAACGCACCCGAGAACACGGCCGTATCGACGCCTGTCCCTCCGATGAGCGTATCATTGCCCGCGCCGCCGGTCAGTGTGTCGTTGTCGGCTCCGCCATTCAGCGTGTCGTCGCCGGCATCTCCGAAAAGCTGATCGGTGCCGGCCTCCCCTGAAAGCTGATCGTTATTCGTGCCGCCTCGCAGGGTATCGTTGTTGGTCCCGCCGAACAGCTTGTCGTTGCCGGCATCGCCGTTGAGGGTGTCGTTGCCGGAACCGCCTTTGAGGGTATCGATGCCAGCGCCACCGAACAGAACATCGTTGCCGGTCCCGCCATCCAGCAGATCGTTGCCGGCTCGTCCATTCAGTAAGTCGTTGCCGCCGTTTCCGAAGATCCGATCGGGCGCCGACGTCCCAAACAGCCTGTTGACCTTTGAGGTACCGCGAATAATGGCCATGGGTATTGCTCCGCCGCTGCAATAAGGAATGGCGGAAGACTAGGGCGTGTTGACATTAGGGGATTCTCAGGGAGCGGCAAATGTGATTCAAGCTCGCAACTGGAAGGAGGCGGGCTTGATTCGGCGACATTTGACGAACGCGCAATGGGAGCGCATCGGGCCACTGTGCCCGGGCAAGGAAGGCGATAAAGGGCGGCACGGAGACGACAACCGTCGGTTCGTCGATGCCGTCCTCTGGATCAACCGGACAGGTGCCCCATGGCGCGACCTGCCGCAAGAGTTCGGCAACTGGAACAGCCAGTTCCAGCGTTTTCGACGATGGGCAAAGAAGGGCGTATGGGAGCGCATCTTTAATGAGTTGCGTGAGTGTCCCGACACTGAGTACCTCATCATCGACGCCACCATCGTCCGCGCGCATCAGCACGCCGCGGGCGCAAAAAAGGGGCGCTGATGACGAGGCGATCGGGCATTCGCGCGGCGGTCCCAGCACCAAGATCAACGCCGTCGTCGACGCGCTCGGCCTGCCGTTGCGCTTCATTCTGACAGCTGGCAACGTCCACGACAGCCGGCAGGCCGAAGCGCTGATCGAGGGTTTCGACTTCGACAAGCTGCTCGCCGACAAGGGCTACGACAGCGACCGGTTCCGCGCCGTGATAGCGGCAGCCGGCGCCGAGGTGGTGATGCCGTCCATCCGCTCACGGTCGACACCCATCCCCTACGACAAGCACACCTACAAAGAGCGTAATCTGGTCGAGCGGTTTTTCTGCTGGATCAAGCAGTTCCGCCGGATCGCTACACGCTACGAGAAAACCGCCACCTCGTTCGCCGCCATGCTGTACGCGGCGGCTGCGTTGGTCTGGTTGAGGTAAATGTCAACACGCCCTAG
>JBGSQO010000564.1:0-10836 GCA_041738055.1 Filomicrobium sp. | reverse complement strand
ACGGCGTCGAGACGACGATCACGCTCAAATCCTTCGCGCCGTTCTGGAGATCGGTCGGGCGCGGCTCGATCGGGCTCGGCGAGAGCTACATGCGCGGCGAGTTCGAGACCCGCGACTTGGGCGACCTGTTCCGCTTCTTCCTCGACAACCGGCCCCATCTCGCCAGCGCCGGGCGCGGCCTGTTCGGGGTCCGCCTGCCCGATCTCCTCGCCCACAAGCTGCGTGCGAACTCCAAGGCCGGCAGCCGCCGCAACATCGCCGCCCACTACGACCTGGGAAATGCTTTCTACGAGCTGTGGCTCGATCCCGGCATGACCTACTCCAGCGGCCTCTATCAGCACCCGGCCGCGACGCTGGAGACCGCGCAAGAGGCCAAGATCGCGGCGATCATGGCCGCACTCGGCCCTGTCGCCGGCAAGCGCGTCCTGGAGATCGGCTGTGGCTGGGGCGGGCTGAGCGAAGCCCTGGTAAGGTCCGGCGCCGAGGTCACGGCCATCACCGTATCGCGCGAGCAGCACGACTATGCCGTGAGACGGATCGCGGCAGCGGGCCTTGCCCATCGGCTCGACATCCTCTTCGAGGACTACCGCGACGTGGGCGGCACCTTCGACCATATCGTCTCCATAGAAATGATCGAGGCGGTCGGCGAGGAGCATTGGCCGGTTTATTTCCGCACGCTGTCGGAGCGGCTGGCCCCAGGCGGCAGCGCCATCCTGCAGGCGATCACCATCCGCGAGGAGAGCTTTGCGGCCTACCGTCGCCACCCCGATTTCATCCAGCGCTACATCTTTCCTGGCGGCATGCTGCCGACTGTCCCGATCATGCGGTCGCAGACTGAAGCCGCCGGCCTCGAGTTCGAGACGGTCGCAGAGTTCGGGCACAGCTACGTCCGCACGCTCCAGGACTGGCGCAAACGCTTCGAGGCCGCCTGGCCGCGTATCGCCGCCCTCGGCTTCGATGAACGATTTCGGCGCATGTGGCTGTACTACCTGATCTATTGCGAGATCGGCTTCGATACGGGCATCACCAATGTCGGCCACTATCGGCTGAGCAAGCCCGAAAACATCCCCGGCTGAGAAAAATACGCCGTCAGCGGCTCAGCAGAAACCAGCGCGCATAGCGGAAGTAGCCCTCGCTGCGCAGGATTCGTCCGATCCACAGCGGATAGACGAGTTGCCAGGGAAACGAGATGTCGTAGCGCTTGCGCTCGAGGCCACGGATCATGCGCTGGGCGGCGTCTTCCGCCGAGATCATGAATGGCTTGGGGAAATCGTTGTCGGCCTGCATCGGCGTATCGATGAAGCCCGGATTGATGATCGAGACCGTTAGGCCCTTGTGCTCCAGCTCCAGCCTCATGGTTTCGGCCAGATTGATGAGGGCCGCCTTCATCGGCGCATAGGCCGCCGCCTTGGGCAGGCCACGATAGCCAGCCACCGAGCTGGTGATGGCGATGTGCCCTTGCCCGCGCGCGAGCATCGGTCCCACGACGGCATCGATGCCATAGATCACACCGAGAAAATTGATGTCGACCGAGCGCCGCACCTCGGCGAGGTCGAGGGCGTCGATATCCATGGGCCGCCAGATCGCCGCGTTGAACAGGGCCAGATCGATCGGGCCGAGATCGCTGTGGATGGCCTCGGCCACCCTTTTCACGGCCACATCGTCGCTGACGTCGAGGGGATAGGCGTAGATGCCCTCCGCCTCGGCCGCCAGAGCTGCCAGCGCATCAGCTGAGCGGGCGCTGACGGCGACCCTCACGCCCCGAGCGGCGATCTGACGTGCGACCTCCCGACCGACGCCAGTGCTGGCCCCGGTGATCCACACAACCTGCCAGGGTGCACCTGACGGTTTGGTCGTCACCATCCCCATTGCCTCCGAGCTTCGCACAGACGGACCAGCGCACGCGGCGAGCCCCGCTCGCCTACACCATTTTTCCGATGCGGATGAACGAATGCCATGGCCGACTATGCAGAGGAATGTGGGCCTACCGCGTCACAGCCCCGTGAACGGCTGCACCATGCGGGCGAACAACCCCTTGAAGCGGGCCTTCTCTTCGCTGGCGATCAGACAGATGCAGCCGCGTTCTGGGCACGAGATCGGCGTGTGCTCGACCTCGTCACCGAGGTCGGCTACGTCTCCCGTCGCGAATTCGCCGATCTCGTCGCGATAGGCGCCGGCCAACACCAGGGTCAACTCCGAGCCGCCATGGCCATGCTCCGGCATCACCTGCCCTGGCGCGATCTTCAACAACCGCAGATCACCCTTGGCGCCGTCAGACAACGGCAGCGGCAGATGCCAAACGCCGAGACCGAGCCGCTTCCAAGGGATATCGTCGAGATTGCAGCCGACCAGCCGGCTCAGCGTCGGGGGCAAACTACCGGACGGACAGTCACCATCGTGAGCCGCTTGCCATTTCTCCCTGCGGGGTATGCGCTCCGCCTCGGCCGACACCTGGGCCGAAAGCGCCACGGGTTCCAGCCGCTCGAACAGGGCGGCACCAATGCGTTCGGCATGACGCATCTCAGCCGCGCACTCCGGACAGATGTCGATATGGGCCGCGACTACGGCAGACAGCGCCTCCGGCAAAGAGCCGGCCGCAAAGCTCATCAACGTCGAGGCGTCGAGATGGTGGGTGATCTTTCTCATCTGAGGTCTTCGACCCCCTCGCGGATCTTCTGATAAGCGAGCCGCATCCGCGACTTCACTGTGCCGAGCGGCAGGTCGAGCTTCTCGGCGATCTCGCTGTGCGAAAGGCCTTCGACGTACGATAGAACGACCACCTGCTGTTGATCCTCCGGCAGTTTGGCGAGTGCCTGCTGCACGCGCAGGCGCCTCTCCTTCTCCGAAACCGCCTCGTCGGGTGGGGTATCGTTGGAGGGCTCCTCGTCACGGCCCTCGGGCAGTTCCTGGAAAGCCATCTCCCTACGTAGACGGTCGATCCGCAGATTGCGCGCGATCGTGAAAATCCACGTCGTGGCACTGCCCTTCTCGCCGGAATAGAGCCCCGCCTTGCGCCATACGGTCAGCAGGGTCTCCTGCGCCAGTTCTTCGGCGGTGGTGGGATCGGCACCCTGGCGGATCATGTAGGCTTTGACGCGCGGGGCAAAGCTCTGGAACAGCTCGGCGAACGCCACCGCGTCGCGACGCTCGGCGACGCGCTGCAAAAGCTCGATCATCACGGCCGCGCTCGCTGGAGCAGGGGCATATCTCGACCTTGTTCCGGTGCTTAGTTGTAAAATCATAGCCGAGACCCTCCAGCTTTGCCAAGTCAACGTGGCGGCGGGCCAACTGGATCAGCCGGCTAACTGGATCCGCCGGCTAGATAGCAGGCGCTCGCACGGATCGCGGAGACGCAGGTCAGACCGCATCCAGGCCAGGCTCGAACGCCGCGTGGGGGTGGAGAAGGAGCGTCCAGGCCAGGCTCGAACGCCGCGTGTGCCCCGGCGTCCTCGATCGTGCACAATAAGTCGTGCGGCAAAACAGCTTGAAACCAGAGACGCATACAAATATCGTCCCTTGCTGATACGTGACGATCCGTCACGATACGAGCGGCGGCCAACGCCGCCAGGCATTCGCTCACACCGGGCCTTCCCGGACGAACGAGAAGCGAAGCCACGGGAGGACGGAGCCGTCAGTCGGTGGCTCCATGCTCGAAGATGGGGGCCAAGTCCAAAGCGCCTCCCGAATTGGTGATCAGAAGCGTCCTTCGGCAACAGGTTGCCGGGGAGACGACGGACTGCGGTCGCATGGCGATCGTCGTCGTGTACTGCGTTCGGCAACACGGACAGGGAGTGAGAACGATATGAAGGTGAGACGGCTCTTCGGGCAGGCAGCCGCTGGCATTGCCGCTCTGTGTCTCTCGTGCGCGGCCGGCGGGCCGGTTCGCGCGGAGGAGGATGCCTCCAAGGGAATCGAACGGTATCGTCAGATGATGGCGGACCCCTTCGCCAACCCTGGCTTGCTCTATGTCGACCAGGGAGAAGTGCTCTGGAAGGAGAAGGGCGGCGAGAAGAAGGTCTCGCTGGCTGAGGTCTGCGATCTGGGCAAGGGCGTGGGCAAGGTCGAGGGCGCGTTCGCCGAACTGCCGCGCTATTTCGCCGACGCAGACAAAGTGATGGACGTCGAGAGCCGCATCCTGTGGTGCATGGAGAAGCTCCAGGGCCGTGACATCACCACCGTGAAAAAGAAAGCCTTCTCGGGCGCCGGCGAAGACGGCAGCGAGATGGAAAAGCTCGCCACCTATGTCGGCAATGCCTCGAACGGCATGAAATTCAATCTGAAGCTGGAGCACCCCAAGGAGAAGCAGGCCTACGCGATCGGCGAAGTGCTGTTCTACATGAAGGCCGGCCCGCACGACTTCTCCTGCCAGACCTGCCACTCCGAGGACGGGACCCGTATCCGTCTGCAGGACCTGCCGAACCTGACCCACACCAAGGGTGCCATCCCGGCCATCACGACGTGGCCCGCATACCGGGTCTCGACGGATTCGGTGAAGACGATGCAGCACCGCATGGCGGACTGCTATCGCCAGATGCGCATGCCGAAGGTCGGCTTCGGCTCGGATGCCGTCACCGCGCTGATCACCTACCTCGTGAAGGTTTCCGAGGGTGGTGAGGTCAACATTCCGGCGCTGAAGCGCTGAGACCGGGGAGAAAACACTCATGATGAAGAAAATCGGTCTCGCGGCTCTGGCAGTTTCGATGCTGGCTGGCGCTGCTGTCGCAGGCGATGCCGTCTCGCCGGAGGCCTTGCAGAAGGTCATCGCGTCGAGCTGGAAGGAGCCGGATGCCAACAATCCGGCCGGCGTGGGCCCGTCGTGGTCCGGCCGCCTCGTGCAGGACGAGTTGCAGAAGGTCTGCTCGGATACGCGCAACAAGCCGAGCAAGGAGCAGGCCGCAGCTCTGAGCAAGGCGGCCCTGGCCTCGGTCAAGTATCCAGAGGACGGCAAGTTCCTCGGCGACTGGAAGAAGGGTGAGAAGATCGCCCAGGAGGGCAAAGGCCAGCGCTACAACGACAAGCCCGAGGACGTCGGTGGCAACTGCTACGCCTGCCATCAGATCGATCCGAAGGAACTGTCCTATGGCACGATCGGGCCGTCCCTGAAGGGCTATGGCAAGACCATCGGCATGGACGAGGCCGGCCAGAAGAAGACCTATGAGAAGGTCTACAACTCGCATGTCACCGTGGCCTGCTCGAACATGCCGCGGTTCGGCGCCCAGGGGATTCTGTCGATCGAGAACCTCAAGGATGTCGTGGCGCTGCTGATGAGCCCGGAGAGCCCGGTCAACAAGTGATCCTGTGAAGGATTGATCGGCCGGCGTGCGGGATCACCTGCCTGCCGGCCGCTTGAGGTCCCCGCTTGGTCCGAGCCGACACGCGGCCGGACTCCAGGCAATCGACAGCCTGCGCCTTTCCGCGCGTACTCAGGGTCGCCCATGCACTCTCGCCGCGAATTCCTTCAGCACCTCGCCGTCGTCGCCGCAGCCACCGGCTTTTCCGCCAACCTGTCGCGACTGGCCGCCCAGCAGAAGCTGACCCAGGCGGATCTCCTGAAGTTCAACGCGAAGGGGCAGGTGACGCTGCTGCACTTCACCGACTGCCATGCGCAGCTGAAGCCCCTGTATTTCCGCCCGCCGTCCGAAAACTACGGCGTCGGCGCCTTCGAGGGTATCCCGCCGCACCTGGTCGCCGAGGAATTCCTCAAGAGATTCGGTCTGACCAAAGGATCGGCGCTCGCCTATGCCCACACCATGGTCGATTACGTCGAGATGGCTCGCGCTTACGGCAGGATCGGCGGTCTCGACCGCACCGCGACTCTGGTCAAGGCCATCCGCGCCGAACGCGGCGAGGACAAGGTTCTGTTCCTCGACGGCGGCGACACCTGGCAGGGCTCTTACACGAGCCTCAAGACGCGCGGCCAGGACATGATCGATTGCATGAAGCTCCTGAAGCCCGACGCCATGGTCGGCCACTGGGAGTTCACCTACGGCGCCGAACGCGTGAACGAAGTCATCGAGACCCTTGGCTTTCCGTTCCTTGGCGGCAACGTCGTCGACAACGAATTCGAGGAGGCGGTATTCCCCTCGACAGCCATGTTCGACAAGGGCGGCGTCAAGGTCGCCGTTATCGGACAGGCGTTCCCCTATACGCCGATCTCCAATCCGCGCTGGATGTTCCCGAAGTGGTCGTTCGGCATCCGTCCGCAGCGGGTGCAGGAGAACGTCGACAAGGCCCGTGCCGACGGCGCCGAGGTTGTCGTGCTGCTGTCACATGACGGTTTCGACGTCGACCAGAAACTGGCGACCGTCGTCAACGGTATCGACGTCATCCTGACCGGCCACACCCACGACTCGATCCCAGTGGCCCTCAAGGTCGGCCAGACGCTCCTGCTCTCGTCGGGAAGCCACGGCAAGTACCTCGGCCGAATCGATCTCGAGGTGAAGGGCGGCAAGGTCGTCGACTACAACTCGACCATGATCCCGGTGTTCGCCGACGTGATCGAGCCGGACAAGGAGATGGCCGCCAAGATCGACGAGGTCCGCAAGCCGTTCGAGGCCGAATGCAACCGCGTCATCGGCAAGACCGAGGGTCTCCTCTACCGGCGCGGCAATTTCAACGGCTCCTGGGACGATCTCATCTGCGAAGGCCTGATGGAGGAGCGCGACGCCGAGATCTCGATCAGCCCCGGCTTCCGCTGGGGTACGACGCTGCTGCCCGGCGACAACATCACCATCGACGACCTCTACACCCAGACCGGCATGACCTATCCCAACGTCTACCGGTTGGAATTCACTGGCGCGCAGCTGAAGGAGATCCTGGAGGACGTCTGCGACAACCTCTTCCACAAGGACCCCTTCTACCAGCAGGGCGGCGACATGGTCCGCGTCGGCGGCATGAGCTATGCCTGCGCGCCCAAGGCCGAGAAGGGTGACCGCATCCGCGAGATGACGCTTCTGAAGACGGGCAAGCCCATCGAGGACGGCCGCAAATACGTCGTCGCCGGCTGGGCCAGCGTCAACGAGGGCACCCAGGGCCCGCCGGTCTACGAGTTGATGGAACGCTACATCGCCAAGAAAAAGGTGATCGCGCCGTCCACCACCAAGGCCGTGAAGGTCATCGGGATGTGATAGGAGTGAAGTGAAGACCAGGGGGCTACGCACCCCCTGGACCTCGCGCAGGCATAGCCTGTTTTCTTCAAGTGATGGGTCCAAGGGCCATACCCTTGGTGGGTCCGAGGGGCAGACAAACACCGGCTTGCCGAGTGTTGGCCAACAAGTAGGCCCCCGCACTTCACTTCGACTGCAGCGCGGTGCGCCCCAACAGGAAGGTTGGTTGATTTAAGATGCTGGTCGATGCCCACATCTACCTCGGCGTGGCCCTTGCGGGTCTCGTCAGCTTCCTGTCGCCGTGCGTACTGCCGCTCGTGCCGCCCTATCTTGGATATTTGGGCGGCACGACCATCGACCAGATGACGGCAGAGAAGGGCTTCGAGGGCCGGGTCTGGCGCCGCGTCGTCCTGGCCTCCTTCTGTTTCGTCCTCGGCTTCACGACTGTGTTCGTCGGCCTCGGCGCGGGCGCCTCGCTGTTCGGGCAGGTGATCCAGACCTACAAGGGCACGTTGTCGACGGTGGCCGGTGGCGTAATCATCCTGTTTGGGCTGCACTTTCTCGGCATCCTGCGCATTCCGCTGCTCTACTCCGAGGCGCGTTATCAGGCTGATGTCCAAGGCGCCAGTTTGATTGGCGCCTACGTGATCGGGCTTGCCTTTGCGTTCGGCTGGACACCGTGCGTCGGCCCCGTGCTGGCCACCGTTCTCGCACTCGCCGCCGACAAGGGGAGTCTGTGGACCGGCGTCAGTCTCTTGTTCGTGTACTCGATGGGCCTCGGCGTGCCGTTTATCCTGGCTGCGGTGGCGATCCGGCCGTTCCTCGGCTTCATGCAGCGCTTCAAACGGCATCTGGGAGTCGTGGAAAAGGTCATGGGTGCGGTCCTCGTCATCACCGGCATCCTGTTCCTGACGGGCTCGATGAACTATCTTGGCCAGTGGATGCTCGAAACGTTCCCCGCCCTCGGCCAGATCGAAGGCTGGGCAACGCCGGAAAGCCTGCAGCAGGACATCATGAAAAAGGGCCTCGGCGAATAGCATCGGCCGCCCCTGGGACGCCCATGCCCGAGCCTCACGAAACGAGCCGAGCCGAGCCCCTCGCGCTGCACGATGGTACCGCAGACGGCCGCGAGCGGAGAGAACCTCCGGTCGTGCTCTCCATTGCCGGGTCCGATCCGTCGGGTGGGGCTGGCATCCAGGCCGATCTCAAGACCTTCGCGGCGCTGGGCGTCTATGGCGCTGCAGCCATCACCGCGCTCACCGCCCAGAACACGACGGGCGTCTCGGGCGTCTTGGCCGTTCCCGCCGAATTCGTAGCCCGGCAGATCGAGGCTGTTACCGCAGATCTCAACGTGCGCGCGACCAAGATCGGGATGCTGGCCAACGCCGAGATCATCACAGCAGTCTCCGGCTGCATCCGGGGCGGTCGGCTCGGGATGATCGTTCTCGATCCGGTGATGATCGCGACCAGTGGCGACGCCTTGATCGATCCGGACGCGGTGGCGGCAATGACGCGCGACCTCATCCCGCTGTGCGATCTCCTCACGCCCAATCTGCCGGAGGCGGCGCGCCTTCTGGCTGTCCCAGAGGCCCGAAACCTCGCCGAGATCGAACAACAGGGACGCGCGCTCCTCGCCCTCGGGGCGGGGGCCGTCCTGATCAAGGGCGGGCATGCTCCCGTCGATAGCGCCGTTGATGATGCCGTCGATCTCTTGGTCACCCTTGCCGGGACACGCCTCTACACCCTGCCCCGCGTCGTGACCGCGAATACGCATGGCACCGGGTGCACCCTGTCGGCCGCAATCGCGGCCGGCCTCGCCAGCGGCCAGTCTCTGGAACAGGCGGTCGCAACCGCCAAGGACTTTGTACAATGCGGCCTGATCGCCGCCCGGTCATGGCGCCTCGGGTCGGGTGCCGGCCCACTCGACCATGCCGCTGCTGCGCGGAGGGTTTACAGCGGCGAATGGACGGGCGAAAAGGACACTAAGGAGCCAATTCGTTGAATTTGTTTTGCTCAATAGCGCGGAAAGTCGGCGACGCCCGGCAATTGTTCGAGGACGGAGACAAGATCATGGTCAGGCGTGGGGGGAGTGTGGCGCGGGTGCGGCGGCCCCTGGCGGCGGCATTGGCTGCAGCTGGGGTGTGGATGGCCCCGCTGTCGACGACGGCTTTGGCCGGCACGATCGAGGAGATGGCCGGGCGCTGGTCGGGTTGGGGATCGGTGCAGTTGGAGAACGGCCAGACCGAGCAGGTCAAGTGCGTTGCCACCTATTTCGTCGAGCAGGCCGGGGCCGGTGTGCGCCAGAACCTGCGCTGCGCCAGTTCCAGCTACAACATCAACGCGCGCGCCGACTATCTGGTGAAGGGCGGCGACGTCACCGGCAACTGGGAGGAACTGACGCACTCGGCCAAAGGAGTGATCAAGGGCAGCCTCAAGGAGGGCGATTTCAAGCTCGCCATCGACGGCGATACCTTTACGGCCGTGCTGCAGATGTCCTCGGCGCCCTGCCAGCAGTCGATCAGCATCTCGCCCAACAACCTCGGTGTGAAGCGGATCTCGATCGGCCTCAAGAAGTGCTGATCGCGCAGGCCGTCGTGTCTGATGCTGTGCTGCAACATAGCGCGTAGTGGTGGAGCCACACGGCCTGCCCGAAATGCGGGCAGACGCGCCGATCTGCTTGCCTCGGGCCCTCACCTCCACGAATGTGGTTCGCGCGCGCTCGCCATCTGCTGCGCGTGAAGTCGGGGGGCTTCACGCGCGCAGGATCCCTGGCTTTCCGGCTAGGTGATCGCGAGCGCGCCACCATCCCGTCGGCTTGCGCCCGCCCTGTTGAACGCTGAATTCCGTTGTGTCGCGGCGGGTGCGTGGCCGTCGCCCTGGGACACCGGTCCGGACACCCTGGATGTTGTAGAATTATCACAACGGGGCATGGCGACGGTTTTCGCGTGCTTCGAGATCCGGTCGTAGAGGGGGGGCGAGCGCGGCGAACGGACGGTTGCATGGGACCGGCCAGCGCTCTAACCCTGTGCGGCCTCGAGACCGCCGCATCCCGCCATCGGCTCGGCCTTACGGACCTGGCAACCCCATGCATCCGCCTTCGAGCCTCATGACCCGTGCGCTCGGCAGCGAACGCGCGCGCTACAGCCTCGGCGTCTCGGGTTACTTCGCGGCCCTGTTCCTGATCTACGGCGTACACTTGCCGTTTCTGCCCGTCTGGCTCCACAGTCGCGGGCTCGATGCCGGACAAATCGCGGTGGTGACGGCAGCGCCCTACCTGTTCCGGCTCATCGTCACGCCAACGGTCGCCCTGCTCAGCGACCGGAAGGGCGCGCATCGCCATGGCATCATCATTCTCTCGGGGCTGTCGGCCGCGCTGGCGCTCGTGCTGTCACAGATGCACGGCTTCTGGCCGATCCTGGTGGCGGCCGTTGTGCTGTCTCTGGCCATGACGACGGTGATGCCGCTGATCGAGGTCCTCGCCGTCGGCGGCGTGCGCGCACATGGGCTCACCTACGGTCGCATGCGGTTGTGGGGCTCGGCGGCGTTCATCGTGGCGAGCCTGCTCGGCGCGGCCGCCCTCGATGCATTTGGCGCTGACAGCATTATCTGGCTGGTCGTGGCAGGCGCGGGGATCACGGCGGCAGCTTCGCTGGCCTTGCCGCAGCCGACCGGTCGCCCTGACGGTCCCCACCCCCCGAGTGAGCGCATGCGGCTCGCAGATGCCGGCCAG
>JBGSQO010000218.1:0-3411 GCA_041738055.1 Filomicrobium sp. | reverse complement strand
ACCGCATCGCCGCCCGCTGCGCCGAGACGCTGCTCGAGCGTCCACCCGGCCCGGACACCACGCGCCCCGACCCCTCCTCGCCCGGCTTTCAGGATTATCTGACCGCCCGCTTCGCCGATTGGACCGCCCCCGGCCGCAAGGCAGACCAGTCGCCGCACTACGCCAAGATTATCGAGCCCATCCTCGACAGCCTGGTGGCCGTGGCCAATCGAGGCGTCGAACTCAGATGGAGCCCGCAGCCGGGCGACGAGGTCATCTTGGCCCTGGCCGAAGCGTGGCAGACCGCCGACATGAAGGAGAGCGCCAATGGCAACGCTTGAGGTCGAGCTGTTTCCCGACAGCGGTCACCACTATTACTTCGTGCCCCTGGCGTTCGCTTCCGGCACGTCCACCCAGGTGCGGCAGTCTTTCGAGACCGTGCACAAGTCGAAGCTGCCGACCCTCGATGCAAGCCAGGAAAAGGCACTGATCGCAAAGGCCGAGCGCGAGGCGGGGCTGTGGCAGACGGCTGCCGGAGAGTTCATGCTGTGGCTGCGCTATTGCTATGGCCGCCGGGACTATCCCCCGCAGCGCGAGAAGGGCTTCCTCGGCGCTCGCACGTACGGACTCTGGCTCGCCATCGAGACCAATACCGGGGCAAGCGAGCGTGGCTTCACCTGGGAAGTCGACGACTTTCCCCCCGACGACCACGCCGGCTTTGCCGCTCATCGCGCTGCGATCGAACGCCGCGAGACGCCGCCGACGCCCTATGCCGCCTACGGCGCGAGCGACCTGTTCGACGAGTTCTGGCAGACGAAGGAGTTCGACCTCGCCTATCACTGCCGCCTCAAGGACGACTTCAAAATCAACAGCGCAGTGCCGTTGCGCATCGTCTGGCGCTCCCCCTCGGCCGGCGATCCGGTCCCGGTCCACCTGATCGTGGATTTCGGCAACTCGCGAACCGCCGTCGTCGGCCTCGAGCATGCCCGCAACATGGCCGGCATCGCCGATCTCTCGCGCGTCTGCCGGCCGATCCTGTTTGCAAACCCGCTGGAGGATGCGCGCCTGATCGATCACCACGCGCACAATGCCGCCGGCATCGTCCCGCAGTCCTGGTTCATCCTGCGCGAGCCGACCTTCCAGCAGCGCGCCTTCGATCCAAGCCGGCAGACCCAGGACACCTTCGTCGAGGGCACGCGCGAGGAGGTCTCTGAAACCATCCAGGGCACCTTCTTCAAGAAGAAGGTCCGCACGACCGTCTCGTATCGCACGCTGGAGCGCGTGATCCGGCGCCTGCCGCAGATGTTCGTCGAGCAGTCGCCGGCCGTGATCGGGCAGGAGGCGCTGCGCATCCTGGCCAATGCCGATCACGACCGCCTCGGTCTGGCCTTCCTCAGCTCGCCCAAGCGCTATTCCTGGGACACCGACCGCGTCGGCACGCAGGGCGAGACCTTCTGGCATATGCAGCCGGGGGCCGAGCGGGCCGTTACCGACCGTGCCTCGACCAAGTTGGCCGGCGACATGCTGCTGTTCTTTCCCCGCGGCGACCGCAGCGGGTATCTCGGCAGCCCGCTCCAGTGCTTTCCCCCACTCGATCTGGACAACGCGGAAGAGCGGCCGGTCCGCTCCCCGGAACGCCCGGACTATCCCCGCGCCGACAGCCTCGTGTGGGTGGCCCTCTCCATCATCGAAACCTCCTGGCGGCAGATCAACAGCGAGGCTTGGCGGGAGGGTAACAGTCCGCTGCTCAACCGCTTCTTGCGCAGCATCGTCGTCACCTTCCCGCCGGGCTGGACCCGCAAGGAGCGCGACGCCTTCTACAATGCCTGGAGGCTCGCCCGGAACATCTTCTATTGGAGCCGCTTCCCGTACTGGGAAGAGCAGGGGGCGGGCGTTCAGGTCCCCGAGATCAAGATGGCCGCCGACGAGGCGATCTCCTCGCAGCTGCCGATCATGTTCGCCGACATCCACCACATGGGCGATTCCGGCCGCGCCTGGATCGACCTGTATGGCCGCGTGCGCACGGTCGACGGCCGCAGCGTTCGCACGGTGCGCGCGTTGACGATCGACATCGGCGGCGGCACCACCGATACCGCCGTCGTCGAGTACATCGACAAGGGCACGCGCGACCTGGGCGGGGCCCATCTGGAGCCGTCGGTCCTGTTCAGCGATTCCTCCTCGGTCGCCGGCGACAAGCTGATCCTCGACATCATCGAGAAAGTGCTTCTGCCCAAGCTCGCTGAAGAGTTTGCTGGCGATCCGGCGAAACTGAGTGCTTTCGAGCGGGCCCTGAACTCGCGCCAGGGTCAGCACACCGCGCGAATCAAGCGCTCGATCCTGCTCAGATCGGTGTTCTTCCCGATGGCCATCCAGTGGCTGGAGGACTTCAAGTTCAATCGGCGCATGAACCCCGAGACGGGTTTTGCCTGGCGGCCAAACGAGTGCGCCGGCGAGCTTGCCAAGGACGTCATCCCGATGCTGGCGGAGTTCAACGCGATCTTCCGGCAGGCTGGTCTCGTCGACAAGGATCTGATGGTTGCCGAGGAACCGTTCTCAGTGGATTACGACCGCATCGACCGGGTGGTGCGCGAATGGGTCACCCCGCTCGCCGACACCTACGCGCGCTTCGTCAGTGCCTTCGACTGCGACCTCGTGATTGTCACCGGCAAGCCCTCGGAACTGCCGCAGGTGCGCGACGTGCTCTCCCAGCGGCTGCCAATCGAGGAACATCGGCTGGTGTTCGCCCACAAGTATCACGCGGGCAGCTGGTTTCCCGGTGCGCCCGACGGCGTCATCCACGATGCGAAGATGGTGACCGTCGTCGGCGCCGCGCTCTACGAGGCGATGAGCATCGGCTTCATCCCCAACTGGCAGCTGGAGCGGCGCAACATCGAGGACCGCCAGCCGCCGGCCCGCAACTACTGGGGCCGTCACGACGGCAATACACTGTCGCGTCCTTTGCGGGTCGACGGCGTGTACTTGAGGCCGGGCGACAACGAGGCCGTCGTGCCGATGGGCGACCAGTACATGGTCGGCCGCGCGCGCTTCCTGCAGATCGCGCCGGAGCCCGTCTACATTTTTCGCTGGCGGCGGGAACGTTTCCCCGGCGGCTTCCCCCCCCCGGTCGTCAATGCCACGCTGCGCCGCGTCACCCACGACGACAACGGTCACGCCCTGCCCGTCGAGCACATCGTGCTCGTCAGCGTCGAAGGCACGATCGAGGAAGGCGGTCGCAAGCGGGCGGTCACGCTCGACGATGTCGAACTCAAGCTGCAGACCCTCCCCAACAACGGCGAGCACTGGCTCGACAGCGGCGTCTTCCGGGTCGGCAAGATGGGGGCAACGCCATGATGCAGCGCGCGATGACGATTGTGATCGGTCGGCTCGCTCAGCTGTCCGCCAGCCGCAGCCCCCGCCGCGTGCTGATCGCCG
>JBGSQO010000557.1:0-1642 GCA_041738055.1 Filomicrobium sp. | reverse complement strand
ATCACCACCAGGTTGATCACAGTGGTGCGCGCCATCTCCAGGCTGCCACCGCGCGCCAGCTGCCAGTTGAAGACAAAAAACGCGGCACCCATGAGCAGCAGGCTCACGAACACCACACGCACCAGCATCCAGCGCGTGATGAGGGGTTCGTTCGCCGGCCGTGGCGGGCGCTGCGGGGATGAGGGTCGCGGCGATGGCGGCGGCGGCCAGCAGGGTGACGATCTTGGTCATGACGGGCTCCTCGTCTCTTGTGGTCTCGGGGCTCCCTCCAGGAGCCTTTGGATTGGCGGGGCCGTTGTCTCCGGCCACCTTCTCGAGCCTGAGACTGCCCTGACCGCTCGCGCTGCGCTGTTCCACGAGGCACAACTGGCGATGCACGACGGGGAGTTGATGCCGACACGACCGTCTCGACCAAGCGGACCAGCGGGGCCGCCTGCGCCTTCCGGCCGGCGCTCGGAACGAGTGTCGGAAGGCGCAGAGGCAAGAGTCGTCGGAAGGCGCAATCAAAGAGTCGTCGGAAGGCACATTCAAGGGCCGACACCGCCCTACGGATGGACGATCTCGACCCAGATCTCCGCGCGGCGGTTGAGGGCGCGGCCGTCCTCGGTGTCGTTGCAGCCGAGGGGAGCATTCGTCGCCATCGGCAGCGCTTCGATCTTGCCACCGTCGATGCCATTGGCGATCAGTTGAGCGCGGACAGCGGCGATGCGCTCCCGGGAAAGTTCTTCGTTACGCTCCGGCGTGCCGGATGCGTCGGCATATCCGGCGACCCACACCTGGCCGAGCCGGCCTTCGCCCAGCAATGACTGGCTCGCATGCGCGGCGGCCGTGACGGCGGCGGCGGCTGGTGCATCCAACGCTGCACTGTCGAACGAGAACGGCACGGCGCCGAGAAGCGTGCCGCTTTTGAGAATCGTCTGGAAACCCGTGAGACCACGAGCAGAGAGCGACAGCCGGCCGTCAGCCCAACTGCGCAGCGCCTCGGTGTAGGCCGGATCGAACTCGACGGGTCGGGCCGCAGGCGCCGCGAGCCCCTGCGTCGCAAGCATCCCGGTGCGAACGGCTTCGTGCACCGCGCTGACGAACCCGCCCACCATGCGCAGTTTCTCCTCTTGCGGCGACAGCGTCTCGACGGCGCGCTCGAACGGATAGAGCGCCAGTCGCCGTGCTGTCGGGCTCGGTGGGATCGGCATGCCGCAATCTGCGGCAATGGGCAGGGTGCGCAGGTCCGCCTCCGCAGCTGCGGGGGCATCGATCATGAGGCCCACGGCTGCCGGATCAGCCGCCACCTCCGCTCGCAGCTTGCGAACCTCCGCATGCCAGACGATGTGCGGCGAGGGGCTCGCGACCGCCAGACCAAAGCTGGCGAACATATCGGCCGCGGCCCCGGCTGAGCCGTGCAGATGCAGCACCGGCCGGGATGGTGCAACCTCGGTCGCGGCAGCGCCGGCAGGGTCTTGGGACAGCCAGCCGGTGAGATCGGAAACCGTCAGTGTTTGTCGGGGGCTGCCATTGGCGACGACGGCGGTCAGCGCCTGGGTGGCCAGCAGCCGAGTGCCGTTCGTAGCGGTCGGCTGCGGCTCGCGCTCTGCCCAAGTTGTCCGTCGCGGGATCTGCCGCCAGACGATGGCGACATCGCCGA
>JBGSQO010000551.1:0-3967 GCA_041738055.1 Filomicrobium sp. | reverse complement strand
TGCCGCCAATGGCTTCACGCGGCCAGCCGTCCGGCTCGCGGGGCTCGGCTATGCGGTGCCGGGGACGGTCCTGGCCTTGGGCCTGATGATCCCGCTGGCGACCTTCGACAACGCGCTCGATGCGCTCCTGCGGCAGTGGATCGGGCTGTCCACGGGGCTGTTGCTCTCCGGCTCGCTGTTTGCCCTGGCGCTCGCCTATACGATCCGCTTTCTGGCCGTCGGGCTCGGCTCGGTGGAGGCCGGCCTGGAGCGCATCTCACCAAACCTCGATGCAGCCGCCCGCGCCCTCGGCGAAACCGCGCTGACGACGCTGGCGCGGGTGCATCTGCCGCTGCTGCTGCCGGCCCTGGCGTCGGCGGGGCTGCTCGTGTTTGTCGACGCCATGAAGGAGTTGCCGGCCACGCTGCTGCTGAGGCCGTTCAACTTCGATACGCTGGCCACCCACGTCTATACCTTTGCCGCGCTCGAACAGTTCGAGGAGGCCTCGCTCGGCGCGTTGATGATCGTGCTGGTCGGACTCGTGCCCGTGCTGATGCTGCATCGCGCCGTCGCGGGCGGCCGGCCTGGGTCGTGAGGATCGCGCCTTCCGGCCTCCCGGCCCCCGAGCCGGGATCGTCGGAACGGGAGTAGGACAGGCGCAATCAAAGACTCCCCGCGCCTTCCGGCCGGCTCTCGGAACGAGTGTCGGAAGGCGCCACAAAAGACTCCCTGACGGAGGTCAGCCCCCTGCTTGACACGTCGCAACGCCGCCTGAGGCCATCCGCGCGAGGATGCTTGGCATGGTCGCCGGCCCAGTCTCACAGGCAGCCGTCGACCCGGACAGCGGCATGGGACCGATCGAAGGGGCCGACACGATGTATCAGGACATCTTCAATACAGATCCGCTCGCCTGGATGGCGCTCGCTGGCTTTGGCTCGGTCATTGTCGTGACCATCGTGCTGTTCGTTTGGCTGATGCTGCGCATGCGCAACCCCAACAAGCCGGCCCTGCCGCCGAAGTAGGGCGCAAGTCTTGCGCCTTCCGGCCTCCCGGCCCCCGAGCCGGGATCGGAGGAACGAGTGTCGGAAGGCGCAATCAAGACTCGCCTTCCGGCCGGCGCTCGGAACGAGTGTCGGAAGGCGAAATCCAAAGAGTCTTCGGAAGGCGCGGACGCATCACAAGATTTCGTCTTCATCGAGGACCGGCTCGGAGGGCGCCTTGGTGGCCGGGGCCTTCGACGCATCGGCCCAGGCGATGTGAAACAACGCGTCGCCCATGTTGACGACCGGAAGGGTCGTCTGGCCGATGATGATGCCGGCGTGGGGCGCGATGATGCCGATATCCGACGTCTCGAACGGGCTCGAGATGGTGCCGATGACCTCGCCGGCCTCGACCTCCTGACCCAGGGCGTGCTTGGTCTGGAAGATGCCGCCGTCGGGCGCGCGCACCCAGCGCGAGGTGGTGGCCAGAACGACGGGAGCGCGCGGGACCGACGGTTGGCTGGCGCCGCCATTGAGGTCAGTGATCGGCTGGTGCGACACGGCGTCTCCACCATCGGCCAGCATTCCGAGTGTGCGCATCACCGACAGCGAGCCGCTGACGCCGGTCGCGATGGCGGGCTCGTCGAACCGCAGCCCCTCGCCGCCCTCGTACACCAGCACATCGACCCCAATTTCCCGCGCCGTCTTGCGCAGGGAGCCGGGTCGCTCGGGGCTATCCAGAACGACACCGGCGCCGAAGGCGATGGCCAAGTCACGGATGCGCGGGCTGGCGCCGAGCGCGCACCGGACCTGCGGGTGGTTGTCGCGGTGGATGGCGGCCGTGTGCAGGTCGATCCCGACCTCGCTGCGGGCGACGACCTCGGTCAGGAAAATGTGGGCGAGCCGGGCGGCCAGCGAGCCCGAATGCGTGCCGGGAAACGAGCGGTTGAGGTCGCGGCGGTCCGGCATGTAGCGCGAGCGCGCGATGAAGCCGTAGGCGTTGACGACCGGCACACAGAATAGAGTTCCACGCAGAGCCGCCGGATCGACCGCTTGCAGCAAGCGCCGCACGATCTCGATACCGTTGAGCTCGTCGCCGTGGATGGCAGCCGAAACGAACATCGCCGGCCCTTCGGCGGCACCGTTCAAAACATGCACGGGCAGCGCAATCTCGGTGTGAATCGACAGCTTGGAGACGGGAATGCGCACGAGCCGTCGCTCCGCCGGCGCAATGGTCTCGCCACCGATGAATAGCGTACGACCCATCTCAGCTGCCCCCCCAGTCTAGCTCAATACCATATGATATCGACCCGCAGAAGTTGTGACCCACCTCTCGGTAGGACGCGCCTTCCGACCGGCTCTCGGAACGAGTGTCGGAAGGCGCAAACAAAGGTCATGCCGTCCTGCCGACCCACCAGCCACAGAGTCGAAACATCGGCGGGACGGTATGAAACCGGCCGGACGGAGCGGTCGCAGAGCCCTGCCCCGTTCCAGCTCTATCCACAGCTATCATATCGCAGCTGCGAAGGAATGCCAGCCTGCCCAGCTGCTGCGCCGCCTCCAATACGGCAACCCGAGGAGCAGAACGTGGCCGTGCCGAGCCGCAGACGAGTACGTCTTTTCCGATACCTTTCAACAGATACGCTGGAACAGGGCATCGCCAACGACAGCGGCATGGTTTAGGTTGCAGGGGTGGATGTAGGGCAACGTCCACTCGAATGTCGTTTCCACGATGTTCACTTGCGTGTGGCGAACGGGCCTCCTAAACAGGCTTGACCAGCGAACACGGGCCGATGGTTCGGTCAGCCTGACGATTGGGGTCAACGTCCCCATGAACGGGGTTGGTCCATCGCCGGATCCATGACCGGACTTGTAGCGACAGAGGCAGGGAATGCGCGCACTGCTTGTCACGCTCACCGTACTCCTTCTCGCGCTCGTCGGCTTGGCCTCGCCGCTGCTGCTCTCGACCGATCGCGTCGACTTCGCCATTAACGGCGTCAGCCTCATGGCCGCAGACCAGAGCCATTTTCAGATCACCTCGCCACTCACGCTCGCCGGCAACGAGGACGTCGTCATCGAGAGCGGGACGGTGTCGTTGGCCAAGGCTGACGCCGGCACCGGCACCAGTGGCGGCAAGGCAATCCTCGCAGCACTCGAGCGGGGCGACAGTCGCTTGTTGCTCCAGGATGCCGTCATCACGCTGCGGGCGGGCCGTCCGGCTGGGGGCTGGTCGACGGCCACGGGGAGTCTGGATGGGCCATTTGCCCAGGTGCTGAGCCGCCTGTTGTTCAAGTCGATCACGTTCAAGGACACGACACTACGGATCGAGTCGGGCGATGGGACCGCCGATACGCTGACCGATATCGATGCGATCGTCAGCCTGGTCGGCATCAAGCGCTTCAACGTGGCCGGTTCCTTCGAGTTTCGCGGCCAGAAGCTCACCTTCAGCGTCAGCCTGGACGCCAGCAAACGCGGGCAGGCCGATCACCACATGCCATTTCGCGGCAGTCTGGAGGGTGAGCTGATCGAGGCCGCGTTCGATGGTCACCTGATGCCCGGCAATGGCGGGCGTCTGCTGGCGCCGGAAGCCAGCGTCAAGATCGCCGACCTGCCACGCGCCGCCCGTTGGCTCGGACTCGTCTGGCCGGAGACCTCGCCACAGCGTCTGTTCAGCGCCAGCGGCGGTCTGGACTGGTTCGGTCGGGTGGTGGCGTTCCAGGACGCCGAGTTCCGCTTCGACACCAACAAGGCGAGCGGCACGCTCTCGCTTAACTACCGCAACGCACGCCCCCAGATCGACGGCACGCTGGCGTTTGGCTCACTGGACCTCACCAAGTATCTGGCCTCGGCAACCGGCAAGAACGATCTCGGCGTCATCGCGACGACCGTGCTGCAGTCGGCGCCCTGGCTGCCGGGCAACCTCGGTCAAGGCCTCGGCGGGCTCGCGCTGCCCTTGGTGCAACAATTGGACGCCGACGTCAGGCTATCGGCCGACAGCATCGTCGTCG
>JBGSQO010000092.1:0-3153 GCA_041738055.1 Filomicrobium sp. | reverse complement strand
AGCCGCCCGGGCATTCCGAGATGATGGCGCCCGGGATTCCGACATGATGTCGCCCGGTGCCGATGCCTCGCTGGCGGTTGAATTTGTGGCACTAGGTCAGTGCCGGCGTCAATCGCTCGAGACGGTTTTTGCGGTGCGTTTGCGGCGTAGGGACTCGCCGGTGAGATCGATGCGCTGCGCGTTGTGGACGAGGCGGTCGAGGATGGCGTCGGCGTAGGTCGCGTCGCCGATCACCTCGTGCCATTTGTCGACCGGCAGTTGGCTGGTGACGATGGTCGAGCGCCGGCCGTAGCGTTCCTCCAGGATCTCGAGAAGATCGTGGCGGGCTTGCCGATCGAGGGGCTCGAGGCCCCAGTCGTCGAGGATCAGCAGCTGGACGCCGCCGAGCGCTCGCAGCACGCGTGGATAGCGGCCGTCGCCGCGGGCGAGCGCCAGATCGCCGAACAGCTTGGGCACGCGCTGATAGAGGACCGAGCGATTGTCGCGACAGGCCTTGTGGCCGAGAGCACAAGCGAGCCAACTCTTGCCGGTTCCGGTCGGGCCGCACAGCACCAGATTGTCGTGCGCCTCGATCCAGTCGCCGACGATCAGCTTCTGGAACAGGGCGCGGTCGAGGCCGCGCGGCGATCGGTAATCGACATCCTCGACGGTCGCCTGCTGGCGGAGCCGGGCATAGCGCAGGCGGCCGGTGAGTTTCTTGTCGTAGCGATAGGTCATCTCCCGGTCGAGCAGGAGCGCGAGCCATTCGGCATGGGTCAGCGTCGCCGCCTCGGCCGAGGCGATGATCTCGCCGAAGGCCTTGGCCATGCCGTAGAGGTTCAGCTGGTTGAGCTGATCGAAGGTCGGATGGGTCAGCATCGGTCCTCTCAGTTGTAATAGCCCGCGCCGCGGATGTTGGGATGGAGGATCGTCGGGCCGTCCGCGGGCCGATGCGCGGCCTGACGATCGAGGTTGTGTTCCAGGATGGATTTGACCGAGCCGTAGGTCCTGGCGCCGATCTCCAGCGCGTGGGTGGTGGCGGCCTCCAGCCGCTCCACGCCGAACGGCTTGCCCAAGCGGACGATGCCGAGACAGGCTCGGAAGCCCTGCTCGGGATGCGGCCGGTTTTCCAGGATCATCTCGCAGAGCAGCGCCGTCGACGGGCCGATCGCGGCGGCTTCGCGCCGGATGCGCTCGATCGTCCAGTCGGCATGACGGCGATGGCTGGAGGGCATGTGCTCGGACACGGTCGTGTGCTTGCCGTTTCCGCTCGACCGCAGGTGGGCGGCGATCCGCTCCCCCTTGTGAAAGACTTCGAGGGTCGCCCCGGTCAGCCGCACCTCGACCTGCTCCCGGGCAAACCGATAGGGAACGCTGTAGTAATGGCGGTCGACGTCGACGTGATAGTCGAGCCCGACCCGCCGGTTGCGCCACTCGGCAAAGACGTAAGGCTCCAACGGCAAGGGCTTCAGGGCCGGCCGATCGAGTTCGTCGTACAGCTGCCGGCGGGTGACGCCGAGCCGGCGGATCGGCCATTGCTCGTTCAGGCGGACCAACAGCTCGCGGATCGCTTCGTTGACTTCGGCCAGGCTGTAGAACCGCCGGTTCCGCAGCCGCCCCAGCAGCCAGCGCTCGACGATCAGGACGCCGGCCTCGACCTTGGCCTTGTCACGCGGTTTGCGCGGCCGGGCCGGCAGGATGGCGGTATCGTAATGCGCCGCCATCTCGGCATAGGTGCGGTTGACCTGCGGCTCGTAGAGACAGGCCTTGATCACCGCCACCTTGGCGTTGTCCGGCACGATCAGATGCGGCACGCCGTCGATCGCCACGAAGGCGCGGGTATGCGCGCCGATCCAATCGGCCAGACCTTGCGTCCAGGTCGCCTCCGCGTAGCTGAAGTTGGAGGCGCCCATCACCGCGACGAAGATCTGCGCCGGCCGGACCTCGCCGGTCAGCCGGTCGACGATCACCGGCACGGTGTCGCCGGCGTAATCGACGAACAGCTTGTCGCCGCCGTGATGCGTCTGCCGCATCGTCACCGACAGCTTGCCCGCCCACGCCCGATACAGCTCGCAATACCGGCTGTAGCGGTAGCCGTCCGGCTGCCGTTCGATGTACTCGTCCCACAGGATCGACAGCGTGACGTGTTTGCGCTTCAGCTCCCGGTGGGTGAGGGCCCAATCGGGCTCGACGTGCCGGCGGTGGCCCCGCTTCGTCGCGGTGTTGGTGTAAAGCTTCGCCTCCAGGACGGCGTCGGTCAGCGGTTCGGGCAGCGGCCAGCTCAACCCCGCCGCCGCCAGCCGCTGGATCGTCGCCCGTACCGTCGACGGCGCCAGCGCCAGCCGCCGCGCGATCTCCCGGATCGACAACCCGGCGCCCAGCTTCAGACGCAAAACCTCGCGCACCTGGCGCATGCAAACCCTCTCTGCCGACATCGATCCGCTCCCAAGCCACAGCCAAAGAAACGGACCCTATGCGCGCCAGCAGAGGCTCCCCCAACACCGGGCGACTTCATCCCGGAATGGTGGGCGACATCAAATCGGAACGGTGGGCGCAATCATCTCGGAACAGGTGGGCGACATCATTCCGGAACAGGTGGGCGACTTGCTCCGGAATCAGCATGTTGCGGCATCGGCGAGCGTCTGGGCTGAGGCTTCAGGTGCGTTGACGACAATCGCATCGACTTTGAATTCACCGCAAATTGCTTCAGTGAGTTGGTTCGGAAGCACGACGACAGGTTCAATCTGGATGGGGTCGCCCACGACAACGGCTCTCTTGCAGCGCATGATGGCCCCAACGGCTGCCTGCGGAAGGGCTTGGCCAGCCTCGTCGATTAGAAGCCAGCCAAGGGAGTCCGGATCGAGCCGCCCGAACATGCGGCTGACCGAAGCGAAGGTGGTGGAAACGGCTGGAACAACTAGGAACAGGCTCGACCAAAGATGCGGGATGACCGCGTCCTTCTCCGGCGTGCCGAAAGAGCGGACGCCAAACGAGTCCATCAGCAAACCGAGATTGTGACGAAGCGGCTTCGCTGCACAATCGACGAATGCCTGGTGCAAATCCATTGCAGCTTCAAACAGGCTGTCTCTAAGGCGGGCGCTATCGCCACCGAGCCATGGTACGGCGAGTTGCCGATATCGATGGTCATGCTCGAAAAATTGTTCATCGATGATA
>JBGSQO010000483.1:0-3172 GCA_041738055.1 Filomicrobium sp. | reverse complement strand
GATCTGGCCAGTCCGCGCCGGGATGTGGCCGCACTCGTGGCCGCACTGGTGGATGCTGGAAATCGCGTGCGCGTACTGGTCAACGGGGGGGAAGCCGCGACAACCGCGCGCGCCCAACTCGACCCGCGTGCCGAGCTTTTGCCTGCCCGCTACGGCGATATCTGGCTGCGCGACACCGGCCCCATTTTCGCCCGCGACGACGAGGGCCATGCGACTGCCTTGCGCTTTGCCACCAACAGCTGGGGTGGCAAGTTCGACCTGCCCGACGATGCCACCGTCGGCGACACGATGGCCGCTGCGGCCGGCGTACCCATCCGCCGCTTTCCCTTCGTACTGGAGGGCGGCGCGGTCGACCACGACGGCGGGGGAACCGTGCTGACCACGCGCCAGACCCTTCTCAACCCCAACCGCAACGGCTGGACGAAAGACGCTGCCGAGGCTGCCCTCACCGAGGCGCTGGGCGCGCGCAAGGTCATCTGGATCGACGAGGGCTTGAGCGGAGACCACACCGACGGCCACATCGACAACATTGCCCGCTTCGTCGGGCCCGGCCGTGTGGTCTGCCAGGCTCCTGCTGGTCCCGATGACCCCAATGCGGCCACGCTCGAGGCCATCGCCAACACGCTTGCAGCCGCCACCGACGCGGACGGGCGCCCGCTGCAGGTGATCCGCATTCCCGGCGCCGGCCGCTATCTCAATGCGCTGGGCGAGACGAGCCCGGCCTCCCACATGAACTTCATCATCGCCAATGGCGTCGTGGTCGTCCCCGTCTACGGCACGCCGACGCAGGATGCGGCCCTTGCAGCGCTGGCCGCCGTGTTCCCCGATCGCAAGGTCGTCGGTGTCTCGTCGAAGGGCCTGCTCGGCTGCGGGGATGCCGGCGGCGGCTCGTTCCATTGCATCACCCAGCAGGAGCCCGCGTGATGGCCAATCGCTTGCTGACGGTCGCGGCCCTGCAGACCCACTACGGGGCCGATCTCTCCGACAACATCGCCCGCACCGAGGCGCTGGTCCGCAAGGCCGCCGCCAAGGGCGCGCAGGTCATCCTGCCGTCGGAGCTGTTCCAGGGGCTCTACTTCTGCACCCGCCAGGACCCGGCCTGGTTCACGACCGCCTTCCCGACCAGGGAGCACCCCTGCGTGACGGCGCTGTCCCGGCTGGCCGCCGAGTTGCAGGTCGTCATTCCGATCTCGTTCTTCGAAAAGGACGGGCCCACCTACTATAATTCCATCGCCATCGCGGATGCGGATGGCTCGATCCTCGGCGTCTACCGCAAGAGCCACATCCCCGACGGCCCCGGCTATATGGAGAAGTACTACTTCCGCCCGGGCGACACCGGCTTCAAGGCTTGGAGCACGCGCTACGCCCGAATCGGCGTCGGCATCTGCTGGGACCAGTGGTTTCCGGAGGCCGCCCGCGCCATGATGCTGGAAGGCGCCGAGGTGCTGTTCTATCCGACCGCCATCGGCTCGGAGCCTTACGATAACAACCTCGACACGCACCTGATGTGGCAGCGGGCCATGCAGGGCCATGCCGTCTCCAATGCCGTGCCGGTGGTGGCGGCCAATCGGATCGGGCTGGAGGACAACGACGGCGCCGCCCAGCGCTTCTATGGCCATTCCTTCATCGCCGACCACACCGGCGCGCTGGTCGAGAGCCTGGGGGCGACCGAAGACGGCGTCCTCGTCCACACCTTCGATCTCACGATGATCGAGAGCTACCGGGCCGATTGGGGCTTCTTCCGCGATAGACGGCCTGAGTTGTATCGGTGAGAGAAGGGAAGTGAAGGGAAGACGGGGGCTGCGCGCCCCCGAACCCCGCGCAGGCATAGCCTGTTTTCTCCAAGTGATGGTTCCAAGGGCTTAGCCCTTGGTGGGGTCGAGGGGCCAAGCCCCCGCACTTCACTAACTCCACCGCCGGTTCGACCACATCCACTGCTCGGGGGCCTCCCGGATCCACTCCTCGAAGACCTTCTGCATCTCGGTCATGATCCACTGCACGTCCGCCGACTGGTTCGCCGTCCGCGGCACGCGCAATTCGCGCAATTCGATCTCGAACCGGCTCTCGGTGCCGACCCGCTTGCAGCGCGACAGCCAGATGCGCCCGCCCACACGCCGCGCGATCATCGCCCCGATCGCCTGCGTTTTGGCCGGCTTGCCGAAGAACGGCACAGGAATGCCGGTGCGGTCGTAGAGATCGCAGACCATGCCCAGGCGGCCGCCGCGGCGCACGTAATCGGTGATGATGCGTGCCGTCTTGCGATCATCGCCGTGATCGCCCTCGACCTTGCCGCGCCCGAACAGGCCGCCGGTGTACAGGTCTTTGCGCTGCCAGCGCAGGTACTCGTCCACGTAGGGGTTGTTGACCGAGCGATAGATGGCCGCCGGGTTGGCCTTGGCGAGCGTCAAGGGCCAGATCGCCAGTTCCCAGTTGCCCATGTGCAGCGAGATGCCGACGGCATTACCCAGCTTGTTGGCGTAGCGCTCGAACATCTTCTGCGAAACGATGGTGATGCGTTCGGGCTCGGCCACGATGCGGTCGATCTGCATGGTCTCGACCATCACGCGACCGAGATTTTCCCAATGCGCCCGGCAGATGCGGAGCCGCTCCGCCTCAGGTTTCTCCGGAAAGGCGATGGCGAGGTTGTCGAGTGCCCGCTGATGACGTTTGGGATTGATCAGGGGCGCCAGCGTCCGCCAGACTTTGGCCGAGGTCCAGGTCGCGACCGGCAGAGGCATCAGCCGCACGAGCCCGATGACCGCCCGCAGCGCCACGTATTCCAGCCGGAATTGCAGATCGCGCAGGCGCGAATTGGTCTCGGACATGGGGGCTGTGGTTCTCGGGAGGGCGCAGGAGGACTGTCGGCGGCCGGGGATTGCGGACGTCAGACCCCGGTCGAGCGAGGCGCCCCCGTTTACCGCAGCTGCCGTCGACCCGCAACGACACCTGGCGACACATCCTCGCCCCCTCGCATGAGGCTCGGCAATTCGCCGAACGGCTGCATGCCGGCTTGCATCATCAATTTGCGCAACGGCGGGACAGCGTTCGCGACCTGCAATCCGGCACCGCGCAGGAGTTGGACCGGCAGCAGGTCCGACAGCAGCGATCGGTTCAAGGCATCCACGGCCCGGGTGCGCATGGCGACGTCGCTGCGCCGGGCGGCATCATAGCG
>JBGSQO010000202.1:0-2835 GCA_041738055.1 Filomicrobium sp. | reverse complement strand
GCGCGCTGAAGCCGCGGCTCAGCCCGTCGCCGGGGTCTTCCATGAGACGCGCTGGCGGGCGAAGTTCTCATAGACCTGCCGTCCTGCGACGATCGGCTCGAAGCGCAGCGGCTCGTCGGGCCGTGCGAAGTCGGCGGGATCGATCACTTGGTGGAAGCTCGGGTGCACGAACAGGGGAATTGAGTAGCGCTCGCGCCCCGAGCGGTTGATGACGCGGTGCAGCGCCGAGCGGAAGCGGCCATTGGTCCAGCGAGTCATCAGCTTGGCGACGTTGACGACGACCGTCCGTGGGTCCGGCGGTACCGGCAGCCATGCCTCGTTCGGCCCGAGCACCTCGAGGCCACCGTTCTCGTCTTGGATGAGCAGCGTGATGAGACCCTGATCCTCGTGCGGCCGCACGCCGACGTCGGTGATGTGCGCGACCGCCTCCTGCGGCGGGTAATGCAGCACGCGCATGTTCGAGTAGGTGTCGACGAGAGCCCGGTCGAAGCTGTCCTCGGGCTTCGCCAAGTGGATCGCCATCGCCCTCAGCACCTCGCGGCCGAGCGCAAACATCGCATGATAGCACGTGAGCACCGGCTCCTTGAACCCCTGGAGCTCCGGCCAGGGCGTCGCGGCATAGAAGGGCAGGTCGAGCAGCGCCCCGTCTGCAGGCGGCACCGGGTGGCCGATGCTGAACGCCTCCTGGCTGCTCGGCTTCTGGTTCTTGTCGATGTTGTCGAACATCGGCTGGTAGCCGCGGTTGGTCCGCTTCTCCTGGATCTTTAGCTTGCTCTCGAGGGGCAGGTCGAAGAACCGTCGGCTGGCCCCGAACGCCGCCTCCACGGCCGCCGGATCGAGGCCGTGGCCGGTGAGGATCATGAAGCCGTAGGTTTCCGCGGCCGTCCCGACGGCCGCCGCGGCCGAGCGGCGGGCCGCCTCCGCACCACCCAGGAATCCGCTGAAGTCGATCGTCGGAATGACATGCTCTGCAGCGCTCATCGATTCCTCCTGCTGACGGAATGCGACGTCTTCGAGCAGCGGCATCTCACGGCGAGACGATCTTGGCGTTGAAGTCGTTGGTCATCACATCGGCCGCCGGTACCACCCGCGGGATCTGGCCATAGGTGTGATAGAAGGCCAACAGCCCGTCCCAGACGGCAGGGTCCATCCAGAGCAGCCCGTGGCTTCGCGTGTCGTCGCTGACGGCGAGCGGGTTCTGCACCGCCAGGCGCCAGGTCAGCCGATCCGCGCGCTCGATCTGCTCGGGATAGGCATCGACCAGCGCCACCGCCTCGGTCGGGCTGACAATCGTCGCCGCGAGCCCGCGCGCCACCGCGCGCATCAAGCGGCGGACCAGGTCCGGCCGCTCGCGGACCGTGCTGCTGCTGGCGAACAGCACGTCATGATACGAGCGCACGCCGTGATCGTTGAACCGCACCGCCTGCCAGATCTTCCCGTACAAGGGGCTGTCCGGGGCTGCTTTGGCGATCTCCTGCTCGATCTGGTAGGTCTGGTTGTGGAGCATGCCGGTGAACCAGTCGACGCTGCCTACGAGCAGCGGCTCCGCTGTCGCCATCACCGTCTGCGTGCGTATCTTGCCGAGATCAATACCGTTGCGCTCCGCCAACGCCTTCAAGAAGATGTCACCGTCGCTCTGCATGCCGACGGTGGTGCCCTCGAGGTCCTTGGGCGTCGGGGCGGGCGTGCCGGGTGCTGCGAGCCTGATGTAGGCGTAAGGCATGGTCTGCGTGACCGCTCCGATCGCGACGATGTCGACCGGGCTGGGGGCGAGGCGTGCCAGGAAGATCGACGCGGCACCTGCGATGCCGAAATCGGCCTGACCGGCGCCGACGATCGGGACCGGGTTCTTGCCCGGCCCGCCGTCGATGAAGCGGACGGTCAGGCCCTCTTCCTTGAAGAACCCTTTGGCATCGGCGACCATCAAGGCGGTGTACTGGCCATTGCGGAGCCAGGAGAGCGCCACCTTGATCTCCTGCGGCCCTGCGGCTGCCGCCGGGCCGGCGAGACCAATCGCAGCTGCGAGGATCAGGAGTGGCAGACGCCGGCGGAGCATGCGCATCGAGGTCTCCTCGTCGACGGGTGATCGGACGTGTCGGCTGGCGGTGGGGTCCGCATGCATCATCGCTGGCGGCGTTCCTGCCAGTCGAAGCGACGGCCCAGCACATGCACCAGCGTGTAGATGCCATAGGAGAGTGCGGCGGCGAGCAGGGCCACCGCGTAGACCTGATCGCCGCGGTATTGCATCAGCGCACGGTTGAGGACGTAGCCCAGGCCAACCGAGGACATCATCCATTCGCACACGATCGTGACGATGATGCTGCCGCTGCCGACGATCTCTTGCGCCGCGATGATGTAGGGGATCGAGTAGGGTAGCCGGACACGCAGGAAGATGGTGAGCCAGCCTGCATCGAGGATCCGCATGCGGTCGAGCACGATCGGGTCGACTGCCGCCAGCCCGCGGACAGTGTTGACCAGCACCGGGAAGAAGCCGGCGAGCGTCACCACGACGACCTTCGTCGCGAGGCCGTCGCCAAGGGCGAGAACCAGGATCGAGACAAGGGCGACGTAAGGCACGTTGCGGATCGTGACCGCCGCCGGCATCACTGCGAGGCGCAACGGCGGCAGGGCCACAAAGAGAGCCGCGAGGCCGATGCCCAAGACGTTCGCGAGCACAAAGCCGAGTGCCGCCGCTCGGAGTGTCTCGAGCATGTGCACGGTGATGAAGGACCGGTCGACCACGAGGGTCGCCAGCACCTGCTCGGGTCGCGGGATGACGAATGCCGGCAGCCCCGACAGCCAGATCGCCGCATACCAGAGGCCGAGGATCGACAC
>JBGSQO010000394.1:0-1877 GCA_041738055.1 Filomicrobium sp. | reverse complement strand
AACGCGCCACATCTCGCGCAGCATGGCGGTATCGCTGCCGGCCGTCTCCAATCCATGCACCACGAGCAGCCGGTCGACCGAGCAGTCGGCCAGCGGCAACTCGTCTTCCTCCACCAGCACGGTCTGCTTCAAGCCCTCGCGCGGCCAGACGAGCGCGCCCTGCATCACCGGCATCATGGCCCCGATCCGGGTCGCCTCGCCGCGAAAGGAGGAGAGGTAGGGAACCGCATAGCCGAGCCCGATCAGCGTGCCCATTCCGGGGCTGCGCCAGCGCGCACGAATGCGCGAGGCAACCAGCCGGCGCGTCACCTGGCCGAGCCCGCTCGCGTAGAACTCCCTGAGATCGGCGACATCGTTGTGCATGCGAAAATGTTTGGACGCTCGGTGAACGTGTGCCGGACGATCGGCTATCGGCCGGGATGATGCACGTTTTCGCCCTGATGGCGAGACCTCGGCCGACCATCGCGACGACGCGCACCGCAAGCGGGGTTTCCTCGGCGGCAAAGATCGGCGACAACGGTGCCGGATATAGCGACAAATCCCCACAGTGCCGATGGAGACCCTCAGCAATGGCGCTCGAGATCCACCAGTTTCCCTGCCTCGACGACAACTATGGCGTGCTGATCCACGAAAGCACGAGCGGGCAGACCGCATCGATCGATACCCCCGACGCCGACTTCATCGAGGACGCATTGAAGGCCAAGGGTTGGGCGCTGACGCACATATTCACGACCCACCACCACGCCGACCACACCGGCGGGCACATGGAGTTGAAGGGGCGCCACAACTGCGAGATCATCGGGCCGCGCGCCGAGGCGGACAAGATCCCCGGCCTCGATCGCCCGGTCGGCGAGGGTGACACCTTCCGCTTCGGCGGCATCGAGGTTCGCGTGCTCGATACCCCCGGCCACACGTTGGGCCACATCGCCTATTGGCTGCCGGAACTAAAGGTCGCCTTCGTCGGCGATACCCTGTTCGCGCTCGGCTGCGGTCGCGTGTTCGAGGGCACCCACGAGATGATGTGGGAGTCGGTCAAGAATCTCGCCGCGCTGCCGCCGGAAACGCTGATCTACTGCGGCCACGAGTACACCCAGTCGAACGCCCGGTTCGCCCGCAAGATAGAGCCCGACAACGCCGCCCTTATTGCCCGTATCGCCGAGATCGATGCGCTGCGCGCCGAGCGAAAGCCGACCATCCCGACGACGATCGCCAAGGAGCTCGCCACCAACCCCTTCGTGCGCGCGGGCCTGCCCTCCGTGAAGGCGGCCCTCGGCATGCAGAACGAGCCGGACTGGAAGGTGTTCGGCGAAATCCGCACCCGCAAGGACAAGGGCTGATCTGCGTCAGCGGCGTCGACAATCCGTCGTCATCCGAGCGTACTATCGTTCATCCTATGACGGAAGGAGTGTACGATGATCTTCAACTGGTTCGGGCGCCGGGCGCCGCCTCCCGAAAGGCCGAGGCCGCCATTCCCCTACCCGTACGAAATCGTCCACGGCGCCGAGGCCCTCACCGTCTTCGAGGCCATCAAGGCGAGTGGCGAACGCACGCCCGTGATCCTCGGCGAAGTGGCTCAATTGGACCGCTTCTCCGACGGCTTGGCCCTGGGCTTTGCGGAGGGCCAGAGCCCCGAGTCGATCGAGCGGCAGGCCGAATCCTATCGCTTTCCCGATGATCATATCGCCAAAAAGGCACGCGACTGGGCCGCGCTGAAGGAGAAGTACCCCGATCTCGACGACGAGCAGCAGCCCGAGATGGGCGAATGGCCCGAGACGGCGACGGCGGTGACAAGGGCGGCGCGGGCTGCCATCGAGGCCGTCAAACTCCACGATCCGGCCGCCCCGCCCGAGGGGCTGACGGTCGTGCGCACGCTGCTG
>JBGSQO010000385.1:0-2300 GCA_041738055.1 Filomicrobium sp. | reverse complement strand
GGCGACGCTGGCGGCGCTGGTATCGTCTGGCCTGCCGACGGATGCGTTCTGCTTTGCCGGCTTCTTGCCGCCTCGTTCCCAGGCCCGGCGCACGCGCATAGGGGAGCTGGCGGCGATCCCGGCGACGCTGATCCTGTTCGAGACGGCGAACCGGGTTGCCGACGCGCTCGATGATCTGGCTGCGGTTCTGGGGCCGCGTCCGGCCGTGATCGCGCGGGAGCTGACCAAGCTCAACGAGGAAATTGCCGGCGGCAGCCTGCCGGACCTCGCAGCGGAATTCGAGAGTCGTGCCGACCTCAAGGGCGAGATCGTCGTCGTCATCGGCCCACCCGGTCGGCGGGAGGCGAGCGACGAGGAGGTGCTGGCGGCACTCCGCGGGGCGCGCCAGACATTATCCCTGCGCGATGCGGCCCGACTGGTGTCCGACAGCCTGGGGGTCGCCAAGGGGCGCGTCTACAACCTGGGGGTGTCGCTCGACGCGGAGACGTCCCCAGATACGTTGTCGGAGAGCGGTTCGAACGATCAACCGGACGCCGATGACTGATGTCGACAGCAACTGGCGGGATGCACGCCGCCGCCGGTATCTCTGGGGGCACAGCGCCGAGTGGGTCGCGGCGGTCTGGCTACTGCTCCACGGCTATCGGCTGATCGCGCGACGGGTCAAGACGCCCATGGGCGAGATCGACCTGATCGCGGTTCGCGGCGGCCGGATCGCTTTCGTCGAGGTCAAGGCGCGCAGAAGCCGAGATGAGGGCGAGGCGGCGCTGCGGCCGATGCAGGGCCGGCGCATGCGTCTTGCCGCCGATTACTGGCTCGCCCGTCGGCCGCACTACCGCCAGCACACGCGCGGGTTCGATGCCGTGCTCGTGCTCGAAGGGCGCTGGCCGTGCCATCTCGAGAACCGGATGTGACGAGAGAAATCTTCTTTTGTTCGAAAAATGTTCTTGATGAGGCGACGGCGCGCTGTTAACCTTCAGGCCGATCAAGGTGGGTGCTGGGACGGTTCTCTCGCAGGGTCGGCTGGTCGTGGTTCCGCGTCGGTCAGGGGGCGGCATGTATGCGCAGATTTCAACACTCGCCTTCGTTGGCATCGAGGCCCGCGCGGTCGAGGTGCAGGTCCGGATCACGCCGGGCAATCCGGCCTTCACGATCGTCGGCCTCCCCGACAAGGCCGTCGCCGAGAGCCGTGAGCGCGTTCGTAACGCCCTGCATGCCGTCGGGCTCGGGTTGCCGTACAAGCATGTGACGGTCAATCTCGCACCTGCCGATCTGCCCAAGGAGGGCAGCCACTTCGACCTGCCGATCGTGCTCGCCCTGATGGCGGCGATGGGGGCGGTCTCGCCCGATACGCTGTCCCACTATGCCGCGATTGGAGAGCTTGCGCTCGACGGCGCGATCCGGGCCGTGCCGGGAGCGCTACCGGCGGCGATCGGCGCCAACTCACTGGGCAAGGGGCTCATCTGTCCTGCGGGTTGCGGGGCGGAGGCGGCGTGGGCGTCTGAGGAGATGGACATCCTGGCACCGGCCCACCTGCTCTCCCTCGTCAATCACTTCAAGGGGTTGCAAACGCTGACGCGGCCGAAGCCCAACCCTGCGGCTGCCTCCACCGCATTGCCCGATCTGATGGACGTCAAGGGCCAGGAGAGCGCCAAGCGTGCGCTCGAGGTCGCAGCCGCCGGTGGGCACAACCTCTTGATGATCGGGCCGCCGGGCTCTGGCAAGTCGATGCTGGCGGCCCGGCTACCGTCGATCCTGCCGCCGCTGGAGCCCGAGGAGATGCTCGAAGTCTCCATGGTCCACAGTCTCGCAGGCGCGCTGATGGGGGGCAAAATCGCGACCGAGCGGCCGTTCCGCGCTCCCCATCACTCCGCCAGCATGGCCGCCCTGGTCGGTGGCGGGTCGCGCCCCATGCCGGGGGAGGTCAGCCTGGCACATCTGGGCGTGCTGTTCCTCGACGAATTGCCGGAGTTCACGCCGCAGGTTTTGGACAGCCTGCGCCAGCCCATCGAAACCGGAGAGACCGTCATCGCGCGGGCCAACCACCGCATCGCCTACCCTTCGCGCATCCAGCTGGTCGCCGCCATGAACCCGTGCAAATGCGGAGGCGGCCCAGGCGAAGCCTGCAAGCGCGGGCCGCGCTGCCGAGCCGACTACCAGGCTCGCGTTTCTGGACCGCTGCTCGACCGTTTCGACCTGCAGATCGAGGTCCCGGCCGTCTCGGCAGCCGACCTCGTGTTGCCGTCGCCGGTCGAAGGTAGCCGAGAGGTGCGCGCCCGGGTCACTGCGGCCAGGGTCCGGCA
>JBGSQO010000372.1:0-13760 GCA_041738055.1 Filomicrobium sp. | reverse complement strand
GGCATGTCCGCCGAGCCGGTCACGCCCGACCGCCCGCTGCCGAGCCCGGTGTCGGCCATCGCGACGGGTCTCGACGTCAGCCGCCCGCTGCCGCAGCCCGCTTCCACAACGCGCCTCAATCTGACGCTGGGGGATACCGTTGCCAAAGCCCCGTCGATCGGCGCCAAGACGGCCGCAAAGCTCGCCGAGATCGGTATCGTCACGGTGTCGGATCTGGTGGGCGCCGATGCGACGACCCTTGCGGATAAACTCTCCGACGGCCGCATCACGACCGGAACCGTCCAGCGCTGGCAGGACGAGGCCGGCCTCGTGCTGACCGTTCCGGGCCTGCGCGGCACGCATGCCCAATTGCTGGTCGGCTCGGGCTACCCTGATGTGGATGCGCTGGCCGCCGCCGATCCCGCCATCCTGTGCGCGCGCCTGCTGCGCTATTCCATGTCCGGGGAGGGCGAGCGCATTCTGCGCGACGGTGCCGCCCCCGACATCGAGCGGGTGAAGTCCTGGGTCGAGGCCGCGCAGTCCATTCGCAAAGCGGCGTGAAGCGCGCTCTGATACCGTCCGGCCGCTCGGGTCGTGGCTGAGTGAGTGGCATTTTTCGGACGGTGTAGGTGGTGAAGCGCTTCGCAATGCCGGCATCTGGTGAGGTCGTCGACCCCGAATTTCTGGCGCGGCTCGCCGAGATCGAGCGCTTGGCCGTGCGGTTCGACAGCACTTTCCGCGTGCCCTGGACCCAGGTCCGTTTCGGCATCGATCCCATCGCGGGGCTGTTGCCGGTCATCGGCGACATCGTGATGGCCGTGATGGGACTCAGGATCGTGCATCTGGCCCGCAGCCTCGGGATCGATGACCGCACCACGCGGCGGATGCTCGGCAATCTGCTGGGCGACCTGCTGCTCGGGATCATTCCGTTGGCGGGTCCGGTGCTCGATATCTTCTCCCGCGCGAACCTGCGCAACCTGGATCTGCTTCTGCAGCACGTCGAGCGCGCGCGGAGGCCGACGCCGCCCCCGTGAAGCGGAACGTCGGGGCGTCCCAACGATGGTTCGACACGGCGTCTATCCAGTCGGTCGGACGGCTTCAGTCCAGTCGTTCAAGGCGGATGTCGACCTCGCGCTCGACGTAGCGCCATTCCGTGGTTGCTCTCAGCTTGGCCACGAGGTCCTCGAACTGGTCGGCGTGTTCGGGGGCGTATTCGAACCACGTCAGGAAATCGAATGGCTCGCCCAGGTCCCGGCTGTGATACAGCTGGCGCGCAATGGTCGGCATATACCCCAAGCCGATTTCCGTATGATGCGACTGCTCCTCGAAAATGGCCCGCCGCTCGTCCTGCGCGAGATCCCACCACGCCGCCGATTTCTTGATGGGGATCAGGGCTGCGAAGCGCGATTGTGCGCGCGCCAAGGGCGCTGGGCGAGCACGCATCGAGGTGATTTCGGTCCGCGTCGCGTAGCGGACGTTGCTGATCTGGCCTTGCAGGCGCCACGTCACGCCCTCCGGCTGTGGGCCGTGGTCGGCGCGATTGACCTCGATATGAGCGACAGGGACAAGCCCCTCTCCACGAGGCGCGGACATCGAGACGACCCGCCATTGGCCCGTCGTGCCGCCTTTGAAGTGAAAAAGCTGGTGCATTGTCTCCTCCTCTGGTCGCCGCCGCCGACCGCACCGTCATCCCTTTCCCGTCGCCGCCGGCAGGCCGTTGTCCTGGCCCCATTCGGCCCAGCTGCCATCGTAGACCGCAGCACCCGGTTGGCCGTGGGCGGCGAGGGCGAGGGCCAGAATCGAGGCGGTGACGCCGGAGCCGCAGGTGGTGATGACGGGCTTTGCCGGGTCGATGCCGGCGGAGGCGAAGGCGGCCCGCAGGTCGTCGGAGCTTTTCAGGGTACCGTCGGCGTTCAGGACCTGATCGTAGGGCAGGTTCTTCGAGCCCGGGATATGGCCTGACCGCAGCCCCGGACGCGGCTCGGGATCGCGGCCCTCGAAACGGCCGGCGGGACGGGCATCCAGCACCTGCGCGCCGTCTCTCTTGAGAAGGGCCCGCATGTCGTCGATATCGCGGATGATCTCGGCGTTCATGCGCGGCGTGAAGTGGCGGCTCATGCGCGGCGGCGGCGGCCCCTGCTCGGTCTCCCGTCCCTCCGCCATCCATTTGCCGAGGCCGCCGTTGAGGACGCAGACGTCCTCATGCCCGAAGGCGCGGAACGTCCACCACACGCGCGCGGCCGAATAGATGCCGGAGCGGTCATAACAGATGATCCGCTGACCGTCGCCGATCCCCATCTGCTTCATGCGGCTGGCGAATTTGGTCGGCGGCGCCAGCATGTGCGGCAAACTGGACGCGGTATCCGACAGTTCGTCGATGTCGAAGAACAGCGCGCCGGGAATGTGACTGGCAAGGTACTCCTCCCGCCCGTTGCGGCCAGCCGTCGGCAGGAACCAGCTGCAATCGAGCACGACAATATCCGGGGCGCTCAAATGCTGGGCGAGCCAGTCCGTCTCGACGATGAGATCGCGGGCGGCATGCGGCATGGGGGGGCTCCTCGGCTCGACGCGGGATGGAGGGAACGGGTTGGGGGCTCAGCTTTCGAATACGGTCGGGATCGCGCTCGCAGACCCATCCAGCCAGGCTGGCACGGGCAGGCCCTTGTCACGTAGGAACGCCGGGTTGAACAGCTTGGACTGATAGCGCGTGCCATAGTCGCACAGGATGGTGACGATGGTTTTACCCGGACCGAGCTGGCGCGCGAGCCGCATGGCACCCGCCACGTTGACGCCGGAGGAGGCGCCCAGGCACAGGCCTTCATGCGCAAGCAGGTCGAACACGATGCCGACAGCCTCCACGTCCGGGATCTGGAAGGCGTGGTCGACGGTGACGCCCTCGAGGTTAGCGGTGATGCGGCCCTGGCCGATGCCTTCGGTGATCGATGAGCCCTCGGCCTTCAACTCGCCCGTCGTGTAGTAGGAGAACAGGGCGGCACCCGGCGGATCGGCGAGCCCGATCTGGATGTCGGCGCGCTTGGCCTTGAGGCCCAGTGAGACGCCGCCCAGAGTGCCACCGGAGCCGACCGCGCAGATGAAGCCATCGATCCGGCCGTCGGTGTCGGCCCAGATCTCTTCGGCGGTGGTCTCGATGTGGGCCAAGCGGTTGGCGGTGTTGTCGAACTGGTTGGCCCAGATGGCGCCATGAGGCTCGCTGGCGTTCAAGGCGGCCGCGAGGCGGGCGGAATATTTGACGTAGTTGTTGGGGTTCTTGAAGGGGACGGCCGGCACCTCGACGAGGCGGGCGCCGAGCAGGCGGAGCGTATCCTTCTTCTCCTGCGACTGGGTCTCGGGGATCACGATCACCGACCGGTAGCCAAGCGCGTTGGCGAGGACCGTCAGCCCGATGCCGGTGTTGCCGGCTGTGCCCTCGACGATGGTGCCACCGGGCTTCAACTGGCCCGCCTTCTCGGCCTCGCGGATGATGTAGAGCGCGGCGCGGTCCTTGACCGACTGGCCTGGGTTCATGAACTCGGCCTTGCCGAGGATCGTGCATCCCGTTTCCGCGGAGGCGCGCTTGAGCTTGATGAGCGGCGTGCGGCCGACGGCCTCGACCACGCTCGACTTGAAATTCACGGGGTTGGCCTCCCGGCGCGTTGCTGGCCGGTCTCGATAGGCCGGCTGTCGAAGGAACGTCAAGGTAGAGGCCCGAGCGTCCGCCTGCAACCCGATCGGTGCGGCAGGCTGGGGAAGCGCTCGTGCCGATGCCGGTGACAGGCCATCTTGCCCGTCCCGAATCGAACCGCCGCTTAACCCGGCTTTAACCGCCTTCCTCTAGCGTGAACCTCGCAAACACGAGGTCGTCAGGCCTGCAAAAGCGAGTGCCTGTCTGTAAGAGGGACAACCAATGACTATCGTTACGAAGGCCGGTCTCGCCGCCGCTACGCTCGCGGTCGCCGCGCTCATCACCCCCGCTGGTGCTGCCGATCTCGGCGGCTCCATCAAGGACGGCTACGCCGCTCCTCTGCCGGTCGTTCATGGCGGCGGCGCCGGCCCCTGCTACTTCCGCGCCGATGTCGGCGGCTCGGTCTCGCGCGATCCGGACACCAAGTGGCCCGTCTACAACGAGCGCTTCGACGGCGACAACAACAATAACAACACCGTCGACTCGCATGAGGTTTGGTACGAGTTCGCCGGCGACGACGTTCGCAACGTCGAGATGGAGAATACCTGGCTGGTCGACGTCGGCGCCGGCTGCGGCTCGGGCTCGCGTGGTCTGCGCGGCGAGGCGACGTTCACCTTCCGCGGCGACCGCAAGCTCGATGGCGAGCCGAACTTCTACGAGGGCTCCATCGTCGGCGAGCCGGTCGGCACCCCGCGCGAGGTCCTCGACGATCCCCTGCACACGAACGTCAAGAGCTACGCGCTGATGTTCAACGCCTTCTACGACATGGGCAACTTCGGCGGCTTCGTGCCCTACGTCGGTGCCGGCGTCGGCGCCGCCTACCACATGGTCGACGAGGTCTCCTTCACCGGCAATCCGAACCTCATCAACCGTATCGAGGGCGACAAGACCCTGTCGTTCGCCTGGGCTGCCATGGCTGGCGTCGGCTATCAGATCTCCGACCGCGCCATCATCGACCTCGGCTACCGCTATATCGACATGGGTGACGCCGAGTCCGGCCGCGTCGACAGCGCTGGCTTCGTCAACCCGGCCGTCAAGATCCACGACATCGCCGCCCACGAGTTCAAGGTCGGCCTGCGGTACCACTTCGGTGGCGACCGCGCCGCCGTCTACGAGCCGCTGAAGTAATCTCTGCGGTTCACCATCGAGACCGATGCGGCCGGTTCCCCTGGGAGCCGGCCGCTTTTTCGTTTGATCTTGCCCTCGCGCTGCCGATATAGGTGGCTGCGGTGCTTCCCCGAAGGCTTGCTCCGTCAGCCCCGCGTCCGACCGTCGTATATGCGGCCGGAGAGCGGGGCGGAGTCCCATTCGGACGCCTTTATCCTGGCTCCGGGTTAGAACAGTGGAGCGACCGGATCGGCGAACACCCGATGCGGCCGTCGCGGGAAAGCAGGCGATTGCGGGCGTGGTGGAATTGGTAGACACGCCAGATTTAGGTTCTGGTGGCCCAGGCCGTGGGGGTTCAAGTCCCTCCGCCCGCACCAACGGATGCGAAGACGTCAACGACAACGCGAACTCGAGGCTCGTTCAACACGATGCAGGTCAAGGAAACGGTTTCTGAGGGTCTGAAGCGCGAACTTCAGGTCGTCGTCGGTGTGGCCGAGCTCAACGAGCGGTTCAGCGCCCGGCTCAATGACATGAGGGACCGCGTCCAGCTCAAGGGGTTCCGTCGCGGCAAGGTGCCGGTCGCCCACATCAAGAAGGTCTACGGCAAGTCGGTGATGGTCGAGGTGCTGGAAGAAGCCGTCAAGGAGACCAGCGCCCAGGCGATCAAGGAGCGCGAGGAGCGCCCCGCCTTCCAGCCCGAGATCGTGCTGCCCAAGGACGAGACCGAGATCGCCAGAGTGATCGATGGTCAGGCCGACCTGTCCTATTCGATGTCGTTCGAGGTGTTGCCGAAGGTCGAGGTCGCCGACTTTTCAACCCTGAAGCTCGAGCGGCTGGTGGCCGACGTCGCCGATGCCGAAGTCGACGAGGCCCTGCAGCAGCTGCTCGACAACAACGTCGCCTACGAGGAAGACGCCGAGCGCGCGGCTGAAAGCGGCGACCGCGTAAAAATTGACTTTGTCGGCAAGATCGACGGCGAGGCCTTCCAGGGCGGCAGCGCGGAAGGCGTGGACCTCGTGCTGGGTACGGGCCAATTCATCCCCGGCTTCGAGGACCAGTTGATCGGGCTCAAGGCGGGCGAAGACCGGCAGATCGCCGTCACCTTCCCGGAAGCCTACGGTGCAGCACATCTGGCCGGCAAGCCGGCGACCTTCGATATCAAGGCGATCTCCGTATCCAAGCCCAAGGCGCAGGAAGCCAGCGACGAGTTCGCGGCCTCGCTCGGCGTCGAGAGCCTGGACAAGCTGAAGGAGCTTCTGAAGGGCCGCATCTCCAGCGAGTTCGCCCAGGCCTCCCGCGTCAAGTTGAAGCGGGACCTGCTCGACGCCCTCGACGCCAGCTACGATTTCGCGTTGCCGGCGTCCTTGGTCGACCGCGAGTTCGAGCAGATCTGGGCCCAGCTGATGCGCAGCCTCGAGCAGGACGGCAAGACCATTGCCGACGAGGGCAAATCCGAGGAGGAGACGCGCCTGGAGTACAAGCGCATCGCCGCCCGCCGCGTCCGCCTCGGCCTGCTGATCGGCGAGATCGGCGACAAGAACAAGATCGAGGTGACCCAGGACGAGTTGCGCCGTGCGCTGGTCCAGCAGGTCCGCCAGTTCCCTGGCCAGGAGCGCACGATCTACGAGTACTTCGAGAAGACCCCGGGGGCGCTGGCCGAGCTGCGCGCACCGATCTTCGAGGAAAAGGTCGTCGACCTCATCCTGGAGCAGGCGAACCCCGCCGAGAAGAAGGTCTCCAAGGAAGAGCTGATCAAGGCCGCCCAAGGCGCCGAGGAGAGCGGCGAGGTCTGAGTGCGCGCGTCGCTCCGGGAGTAACGGGACGCGGCATGGTTCGAGCGCATGGCTGCCGTGATGGCGCCGCGATCGCCCGGCATTGCTCCCTCCGCCGGACCGACGCGGACGAGGGCCGTGGGTCCGGGGCGCGATGAAGCACCCCCTTGGATTCCCGCACCGGCGGGTCCAGATTCAGCAGCGCGATTCCCGGAGCGTCGGCCGATCCCTCGGCGCCCGGCCAGCAGGAGAACCTTTGAAGATGCTCGATACGATGCCCCCTCCGATGACGAGCTCGTTCTGGCCGATGGTCGTCGAGCAGACGGCCCGCGGCGAGCGGGGCTACGACCTGCCCTCGCGCCTCCTGAAGGAGCGCATCATCTTCGTGACCGGTCCGGTCGAAGACAATATGGCCGCCTCCATCTGCATGCAGCTCCTGTTCCTGGAGTCGGAGAACCCGGACAAGGAAATCTCGATGTACATCAACTCGCCGGGCGGTGTCGTCACGGCGGGCATGGCGATCTACGACACCATGCAGTTCGTCAAGCCGCCCATTGCCACGTTGTGCATCGGGCAGGCCGCGTCCATGGGCTCGCTGCTGCTGTGTGCTGGCAACAAGGGCATGCGCTACGCGCTCCCCAACGCCCGTATCATGGTGCACCAGCCCTCGGGCGGCTTCCAGGGCCAGGCCTCCGACATCGAGCGGCATGCCGAAGACATCATCAAGATGAAGCGGCGCCTGAACGAGGTCTACGTCAAGCACACCGGGCTGCCGTATGAGACCATCGAGCGCACGCTCGACCGCGACCATTTCATGACCGCCGAGCAGTCCCGTGACTTCGGCCTCATCGACAAGGTTCTGCACAAGCGCGGCGACGCCGAAAACGAGGCGATCGCGAAGGGTTGACGAGGAAGCCCGCCGGTCGGGTCCACAGGGGCCCGACTGGCGCAGGGCTTGCTTCGGGCAAACCGGAACCGGCCGGCGGTGCGCGGCAAGCGTCGTGCGCTGGAAGCCGGCCCTGTGGCGAATGTCGCAGGGCGCGCATGCAAGGCAGCATTGAAGTTGCGATGCCCGGCGAGCATATCTGAATAGGACTGTCTGACTTTCGGAGCTTCCAAAGTCAGGCAAATCACCTAACATACGACAGAATGGCAACACGCGTGCTATCGTCACCCCTGGCTGCAGGGACCGATCGGGAGCGTTGCCGCAATGTAATCTTGATCTGGGTCCGCTAGGCGTGCTCAGATCAGGTTCAGAATTGGCCAATGCCTCGGCTGCGGGCCGTCGCAAACCCCTCTAAGGGCGTCGGATCATCTCAGGTGATCGCCGACAACGGGTGAGAGAGCAGAATGCCGAACGAGAAGAACACCCTGTACTGCTCCTTCTGCGGCAAGAGCCAGCACGAGGTCCGCAAGTTGATCGCCGTTCCGACCGTGTTCATCTGTGATGAATGCTTCGAGCTGTGCATGGACATCATCAAGGAAGAGAGCCAGAACAACCGCGTGAAGTCGCGCGATGGCGTGCCGACTCCGCAGGAGATCTGCTCCGTCCTCGACGCCTATGTGATCGGCCAGTTCCACGCCAAGCGCGTGCTGTCGGTGGCTGTTCACAATCACTACAAGCGTCTGAACCATGCCTCGAAATCGAACGATGTCGAGCTGGCGAAGTCGAACATCCTGCTGGTCGGCCCGACCGGTTGCGGCAAGACCCTGCTCGCCCAGACACTCGCCCGCATCCTCGACGTCCCCTTCACCATGGCGGACGCCACGACGCTGACCGAAGCCGGCTACGTCGGCGAGGACGTCGAGAACATCATCCTGAAACTGTTGCAGAACGCCGACTACAACGTCGAGCGGGCGCAGCGCGGCATCGTCTATATCGACGAGGTCGACAAGATCAGCCGCAAGTCGGACAACCCCTCCATCACCCGCGACGTCTCCGGCGAGGGCGTGCAGCAGGCGCTCCTGAAGATTATGGAAGGCACCGTCGCCTCCGTGCCTCCCCAGGGCGGCCGCAAGCATCCCCAGCAGGAGTTCCTGCAGGTCGACACCACCAATATCCTGTTCATCTGCGGCGGCGCTTTTGCTGGTCTCGAGAAGATCATCTCGGCACGCGGCAAGGGCACGTCGATCGGCTTTGCAGCCAAGGTGCGTGGCCCCGATGCCCGTCGCACCGGCGAGGTTCTGCGCGAGGTCGAGCCCGAGGATCTGCTGAAGTTCGGCCTGATCCCCGAGTTCATCGGCCGCTTGCCGGTGATTGCCACGCTGGAGGACCTCGACGAGCCGGCCCTGGTGCAGATCCTGTCGGAGCCCAAGAACGCGCTGGTCAAGCAGTATCAGCGCCTGTTCGAGATGGAGGGCGTCAAGCTCACCATCACCAGCGAGGCGCTGCGGGCGATCTCACGCCGGGCGATCGAGCGCAAGACGGGTGCTCGCGGCCTGCGCTCCATCATGGAGTCGATCCTGCTGGATACGATGTTCGACCTGCCGGCACTCAAGGGCGTCGAAGAGGTCGTGATCGGGCCTGAGGTCGTCGAGGGTGGCGCCAAGCCCCTGCGCATCTACACCGAGCGCGAGGGCTCCAAGGGCTCGACCGCGTCCTGACCGGAGCCTGCCGCGCGCCTGCGATCACGGATAGTGCGTGTGTCGGGCGCGCGACTGTGACACGGGCATGACTGTGGGGCAGTGGTCGGTTTTCGTCCAAGTGGGGCTTGACCACCCTGGCGCCCGCCCCATTTCCAGCTATTCTTGCAGTTGAATGCAAGCGTCGATGGGCATGCGATCCAGCCGAACGGCAGATGATGCCGGTCGGCGCGGACCGCAAGCCAGCGTGCGCCGAGGTCATCGCAAATCCATCTCCGTGCGTAAACGGGATGGGTTTGCAGCACGGCTCGACTGCGCGTGTGCACTACCCCTGCCGGACGCTCGAACGAGCGACCGGTCCCTGGGCTCGAGCCAAGATTGGGTCATGACATGAGCACAACCAAAGACACCCGGCCCGCCCCCGCTGGCATGGAGCATTTTCCGGTGCTGCCGCTGCGGGACATCGTCGTGTTCCCATACATGATCGTGCCGCTGTTCGTCGGGCGCGAGAAGTCGATCAACGCGCTCGAAGAAGTGATGCGGACCGACAAGCACATCCTGCTTGCCGCGCAGAAGAACGCGTCCGACGACGATCCGGCCGCCGATGCGATCTATGAGGTCGGCACGCTCGCCTCCGTGCTCCAACTCCTCAAGCTGCCCGACGGCACCGTCAAGGTGCTGGTCGAAGGCACGGCACGCGCCCGCGTCAAGAAGTACACCGAGAACCCGGATTACTACGAGGCGCAGGTCGAGCGCATCGCCGAGGAGATTGGGGCGGAGGACGAGGTCGAGGCGCTGGCCCGCTCGGCGGTCTCGCAGTTCGAGCAGTACGTGAAGCTCAACAAGAAGATCAGCCCCGAGGTGCTCGGCACCATCGGCCAGATCGAGGATTACTCCAAGCTCGCCGACACGATCGCGAGCCACTTGGCCGTCAAGATCGTCGACAAGCAGGACGTGCTGGAGACGACTGCCATCTCGGCGCGGCTCGAGAAGGTCTACACGCTGATGGAGAGCGAGATCTCCGTCCTGCAGGTCGAGAAGAAGATCCGCTCGCGCGTCAAGCGCCAGATGGAGAAGACCCAGCGCGAGTACTACCTGAATGAGCAGATGAAGGCCATTCAGAAGGAACTCGGCGATACCGACGAGCGCGACGACGTCGCCGAGTTCGAGGAGAAGATCGAGCAGACCAAGCTGTCGAAGGAGGCCCGCGACAAGGCGCTTGCCGAGCTGAAGAAGCTCAAGCAGATGAGCCCAATGTCGGCTGAGGCTACGGTCGTGCGCAACTATCTCGACTGGATCCTGTCGATCCCGTGGGGCGTCAAGGGCAAGGTCAAGAAGGATCTGGCCGAGGCCGAGTCCGTACTCGACGCCGAGCACTACGGTCTCGAGAAGGTCAAGGAGCGCATCCTCGAGTATCTGGCCGTCCAGAGCCGCACCAACAAGCTGAAGGGTCCCATCCTGTGCCTCGTCGGCCCGCCCGGCGTCGGCAAGACCTCGCTCGGCAAGTCGATCGCCAATGCCACGGGCCGCGAGTTCGTGCGCATGTCGCTGGGCGGCGTGCGCGACGAGGCGGAGATCCGCGGCCATCGGCGCACCTATATCGGCTCGATGCCCGGCAAGGTCATTCAGTCGATGCGCAAGGCCAAGCGGACCAACCCGCTGTTCCTGCTCGACGAAATCGACAAGATGGGCCAGGACTTCCGCGGCGATCCGGCAGCCGCCCTGCTGGAAGTGCTCGATCCCGAGCAGAACTCCTCGTTCAACGACCATTACCTCGAGGTCGACTACGACCTGTCGAACGTGATGTTCGTGACGACGGCGAACACGCTGAACATCCCGCCGGCCCTGATGGACCGTATGGAGATCATTCGGATCGCCGGCTACACCGAGGACGAGAAGATCGAGATCGCCAAGCGCCACTTGCTGCTCGAGCAGCGGCAGGCGCATGGCCTCGAAGAGGGCGAGTGGAAGGTGGGCGACGATGCGCTGACCGAACTCGTCCGCCGGTACACGCGGGAAGCCGGTGTGCGTTCGCTGGAGCGTGAGCTGGCCAAGCTCGCCCGCAAGGCCGTCAAGGAGATCCTGACGTCGTCGACCAAGACGGTCGTCGTGACCAAGGACAACATCGGCGATTACCTCGGCGTGCCGAAGTACCGCTATGGCGAGGCCGAACTGGAGGACCAGGTCGGGATCGTCACCGGCTTGGCCTGGACCGAGGTAGGCGGCGAGTTGCTGACGATCGAAGGCATCAAGATGCCCGGCAAGGGCAAGATGAGCGTGACCGGCAACCTGCGCGACGTGATGAAGGAATCGATCCAGGCGGCGAATGCCTACGTGCGCTCGCGCTCGGCCGAGTTCGGCATCACGCCGACGGCGTTCGAGAAGAACGACATCCACGTGCACGTGCCGGAAGGCGCAACGCCCAAGGATGGCCCTTCGGCGGGCGTGGCGATGGCAACCGCCATCATCTCGGTGCTGACGCAGATCCCCGTCCGCAAGGATGTCGCCATGACCGGCGAGATCACGCTGCGCGGGCGCGTGCTGCCGATCGGCGGCCTCAAGGAGAAGCTGCTGGCGGCACTGCGCGGTGGCATCCGCACCGTCGTGATCCCGGAGGAGAACGTGAAGGATCTCGCCGACATCTCGGATGAGGTGAAGCGCAAGATCGACATCGTTCCGGCCTCGCGCCTGGAGGATGTGCTGAAGGTGGCACTGGTTCGCGTGCCCGAGCCAATCGTGTGGGACGAGGCAGCCCAGGCCGCTGCGGCCGCCGCCGACGCCAAGTCCACCGACAGCGACCGACCGCCCGTCGCCCACTGACGGGTTGCCTTCGAGAAGTACCCAGGCCCGCGTCGAGCAATCGGCGCGGGCTTTTTGCTATAATGCTCTCGTCTTCGTCGGCGATGGGGCCAGTCGAAGTGAAGTGCCGGGGCTGCGCGCCCCGGACCCCGCGCGGGGGATCACCCCGCTTACCTCTCCTGGGCGAGGGGCGCGCCCCGAACTCCGGGTGATAGTTCCAATCGCCTAGACCATGGTGGGTGTCGAGGGGGCAAAGCCCCTCGTCTTCACTCGGGCGCCAGCCCACTTGAGCGCCCCCCTTTCCACCACCCCGCTCCCACGCCATAGTGCGGCGCGCTGCCAAGTCCCCGACACCGGACGCGCGCAAACCCAAGAAACCGCGGCCGGCTGCGCTTTCGATGCTCGATCGGTCAACCGGGACAAAGTTTGCGCGGAGAATAGTCGCCGGACCGAACGTCCATTTCGACCTGGGCCGCAAGCGGAAGAAGGGGGCGGATGGACGTTCTCACAGCGCAGGAATGGACGGCACTCACGCTGTCGCTGAAGATCTCGCTGGCGGCGACGCTGGTGTCGCTGCCGCTCGGCATTCTCGTGGCACTCGCCCTGGCGCGCGGACGCTTCCCCGGTCGGCTCCTGCTCAACGGCTTGGTACATCTTCCGCTCATCCTGCCGCCCGTCGCGACCGGTTACCTCCTGCTGCTCGCCTTCGGCCGCAAGGGTCCTGTCGGCCGCGTCCTCGAGGAGACCTTTGGGCTGGTCCTGGCCTTCCGCTGGACGGGGGCGGCCCTGGCGGCGGCCGTCATGGCGTTCCCACTGATGGTGCGCGCCATCCGGCTGTCGATCGAAGCCGTCGACCCCAAGCTGGAGCAGGCCGCCAGCACGTTGGGGGCAAGCCGCCTCTCGGTGTTCCTGACGATCACGCTGCCGCTCATCATGCCCGGCATCCTGGCCGGCTCCGTCCTCGCGTTTGCCAAGGCCATGGGCGAGTTCGGCGCCACCATCACGTTCGTCTCCGCGATCCCCGGCGAGACCGAGACGCTGCCGGCCGCCATTTACGCCTTCCTGCAGGTACCGGGCGGGGATGCAGCCGCACTGCGGCTCGTCATGATCTCCATCGTCGTGTCGATTGCCGCCCTCATCGCCTCCGAGATCCTGGCCCAGCGCGCCGCCCGCAGGATCTCCGGCCGATGACCCTGTATGTCGTTCTCCACCACACCTTCGGCGCCTTCCGGATCGATGTCGGCTTTGCCGCGCCGCATGGCATCACGGCCCTGTTCGGCCGCTCGGGTGCGGGCAAGACGACCATCATCAACGCTATTGCCGGCCTCCTCCGACCAGACAACGGCCGCATCACCCACGGCGAGACCATACTGTTCGACAGCGAGACGGGCGTATTCGTGCCGCCGCATCATCGCCGCATCGGCACGGTGTTCCAGGAAGGCCGGCTGTTCCCGCATCTCACCGTGCGCCAGAACCTGCTCTACGCCCGCCGCTTTGTATCCGCGCCTCTGCCGCCGGGCGAGTTCGACCGGGTGAGCGACCTGCTCGGCATCGGCCATCTGCTGGCGCGCCAACCGGCGGGGCTATCGGGCGGGGAGAAGCAGCGCGTCGCCATCGGTCGCGCCCTCCTCAGCCAACCGCGCCTGCTGCTGATGGACGAGCCGCTCGCCAGCCTCGACGAAGCCCGCAAGGCCGAGATCCTGCCGTTTCTCCAGCGCCTGCGCGACGAGGTGAAGATCCCGATCGTCTACGTCACCCATTCGGTCTCGGAAGTGGCGCGGCTGGCCACCACCATCGTCGCCCTGTCGGAGGGGCGTGTCGCCCGCGCCGGTCCGGCC
>JBGSQO010000345.1:0-6211 GCA_041738055.1 Filomicrobium sp. | reverse complement strand
CCGGCCGGCCGGCCGGATCGACGCAGCACTCGCCCGCTCCACCAGCAACCGGACCAAGATCGCGGTCGTCGCCGAGGAAAGTGGCCGGCACGCCGTGACGCACTATGGCCTTGAGGCGACGTTCGCGACGCCCGACGGCAGTCCCGTCGCCAGCCTGCTCAGGCTGGAACTCGAGACCGGGCGAACGCACCAGATCCGCGTGCACCTCGCCCATATCCGCCATCCCGTTCTGGGCGACCAAGTCTACGGCGCCGGCTTCAAGGCGTCCTCCCGCCGGCTCGGGGAGGCGGCGCAAGCGGCCCTGGAGGCGCTGGGCCGCCAAGCACTGCATGCCGCCGAACTGGGGTTCGAGCATCCGGTGACGGGCGAGGACCTGCAGTTCGAAAGCGAGCTGCCGGCGGACATGGAACGACTGCGCGAGACACTGGCGCAGCGCGTTTGAGCAAATGTCGATCGATAGGCTTGAGGCAAAGCTAACGCTGGCCGCAGAGGGCGCGCGGACGGCAGCGTCTTGTTCACTGTTCCGCGTCAGCATTGCTCATCGCGCGTCGGGCCGCATGAGGCTTGGGCGAGCTGCCATGCCGGGATCAGGAGACGCCGAACCATGCTCAATCATCGCATCAAGCTGCTGGCCATTCTCGTGGCAGCCCTGCCGTTTGCCCCCACGGCCGGCGACTTCTCCCTATTCGGCGGCATCCTCGACGTGTTCATCGCCTTGAGCGTGCTGCTGATCCTGTCGGTCGTGATGCTCTGGCCGGACAGCCGGGGGGCAGAGGACCGGATTGCGTATACTTCGGCCAAGGGCTCCTGGGCGGACCGCGTCGATATCGAGGCGATGGCCAGCGAGCGCGCCAAGTCGGAGTGAGTCGAGCCACCGAAGTTGTGACCAACCTCTCGGTAGGCGGCGCGGTCCGGCCGGCGCCGCCCCTTCGGCGCCGTCGACACTCCCCGTTCGTTGAGCCGCCCCAGCCCCGAGACGGACGGGGAAAGGGGCAACACCGCGCCTTGCGGAACCGGAACCATATCTCCGCCATTATGCTAAAGTGATATGCGCGCCCTCTGATGTCGGCGGGCCAGATTGCGGGTCGTGCCACGATGCGGCTGATCGTCGAGGGTTCGGCCCACGTATCCCGATCATTGGCGACCCCACGGTGCCGGAGAAGGCAGCGCCGTCGGGCCGGGGCTGCCAGCACATAAGAGGTCCTTTAAATCGTTCAAGCACTCACCATATTTCGGTAGTTCCGAACAACGGGGTTCAGACATGGCGACCAAAACGGTTCCGACACTCGCAGGCGGCTCAGCTGGACTGTCGCGGTATCTCGACGAGATCCGCCGCTTTCCGATGCTCGAGCCCAACGAGGAGTACATGCTGGCCAAGCGCTGGCAGGAGCATCAGGATACCGACGCCGCGCACCGCATGGTGACGTCGCACCTGCGGCTCGTGGCCCGCATCGCCATGGGCTACCGCGGCTACGGTCTGCCGATCGGCGAGGTGATTTCGGAGGGCAACGTCGGCCTCATGCAGGCGGTCAAGCGCTTCGAGCCCGACAAGGGCTTCCGGCTTGCGACCTATGCCATGTGGTGGATCCGCGCCTCGATCCAGGAGTACATCCTGCGCTCGTGGAGCCTCGTGAAGATGGGCACCACCGCGGCGCAGAAGAAGCTGTTCTTCAACCTGCGGCGCGCCAAGAGCCAGCTGCAGGCGCTGGAGGAGGGCGATATGCGCCCCGATCAGGTCACGGCGATCGCCACCAAGCTCGGCGTCTCCGAACAGGACGTCATCTCCATGAATCGGCGGCTCGGTGGCGATGCGTCGCTGAATGCGCCGCTGCGCCAGGAGGCAGACTCGGGCGAGTGGCAGGACTGGCTCGTCGACGACACGCCCGACCAGGAAGAGCAGCTCGCCGAGAGCGAGGAGCTGGCGCAGCGCCGCAAGATGCTGGCCTCGGCGCTGTCGGGTCTGAACGAGCGCGAGCGCCGCATCTTCGAGGCCCGTCGCCTCGCCGAGGAGCCGTCGACGCTGGAGGACCTGTCGAGCGAGTTCGGCGTCAGCCGCGAGCGCATCCGCCAGATCGAGGTTCGCGCCTTTGAGAAGGTGCAGAAGGCGGTCCAGGACGCGGCGCGGGTGGGCGGTTGATCCTGTGAGGCGTAGGGCTGCCGCCCTGCGCCGCGCTGAGACTAGGGCCAGTGAAGACGAAGGGGCTTTGCCCCCTCGACCCCCACCAAGGGCATGGCCCTTGGAACCATCACCCGGAGTTTGGGGCACGCCCGTCACCCAGAAGAGGCAAACGGGGTGATCCCCCGCGCGGGGGTCGCAGACGCGCCTTCCTGCCGGCTCACGGAACGAGTGGCGGAAGGCGCAATCATAAAAGTCGCGCAGCCCCCGATGGGGTACGGGGCTAGCCCCGCTCTACGGTGATGCTGCACTGCAACGCCCGGGTGATGCCGGGACGTCACCCAAGCGTCTTGAGAATCGCCTAACGTCTTAACTCGTGAGGGGTTCGATCCTCGCAGCTGCCGAGGTTGCCCTGGTGGCTCCGAAGCATCTGCACTTTGTGCGCGTCAGGACACGAGGGGGCACACGCCCTTGCCGTCGCAGAAGCCAGGCGAAACTCAAGCCGGCACTTGCCGGTCGGATGCGGGACGGTTCTGGATGGACCCGTCCAAGGGAGCTTCCGATTCGGCGCTCGACGGGCGCACCTCACACGGCCATCCCGGACCGCCGCGACACTCCGTTCTCGATCGCTGCAGCAAACCCGATGCCGGCCTGCCCAGGGTCAGCAAGTCAGGGCGTGAGCTCAGTGGCCGGGCGCGGGGCGCCACAAGGCCTCGGTCGCGGTATCATCAACGAAGAAGGAGTGGCATATGCTGCAGCGCCTTCGTCCGTTCCTGGTCCCATCAAAGCTGTCGTTCAGCCCCGCTTGCCTGTTTTCGGGAGCGGCCGATCCCGTCTGGAGGTTCATGCTGCTCTGGCGACTCCAACCCCACCACCCTCCAAGTAGACCTTGACTGAGCTCAGTCGGCGGCCCAGTGCGAGGGTGACGCCGGCCACAAGCAAAAAAGGACCGGTCCAGCGACCGGTCCTTTTTCTGTTTGCACTTTCCGACGAGTTTTTGTGTGGCGCAGTCCGACTCTCGTTCCGAGAGCCGGCCGGAAGGCGCGGTCTTCCCCCTCTCCCCGTTCTTCACGGGGCTTGGGCGGAGAAACAAATGGGATGGGGACCCATTTGCCGCCCAAGGGTCGGGGTGAGGGGCAGCTGCACACTCCGAAGGTCGAGCCCTTGTCTGCCCCTCACCCTGTCGCTCTTCCCATTGCAAGTTCAGGGCAATGGGGAGAGGGGACGCCCTTTGAGCGACTCTCGTTCCGAAGATCCCGGCTCGTGGGCCGGGAGGCCGGAAGGCGCGGGTTATTCCAGACCTGCCAGCATGGGTAGGCGCGAGCCCTTGTGGCTGAAGTAGTTGTCGACGGCTGTGGTGATCGAGCCGGACACCTTCTCGCGCCAGCTGCGGGAGCCGAGCAGAGCGGCGTCTTCTTTGTTGGTGACGTAGGCGAGTTCGATCAGGACGGAGGGAAACAGCGCCGTCTTCAGAACGCGGAAGGCGGCCGTCTTGTCGGGGTCGTCCCGCATATTGGTCGTGCTGCCCATGTAGGCGATGATCGAGCGCTGGAACATATTCGTGCGCGCCGTCGTTGCTTCCACATCGGCGCGGGCGAGATCGGACAGGATGCCGGAGACGACGCCGCGGTCGTCGTTGTCGACGGGCGCGATCTTCTTTTCCGAAACGCTCACCTCGGCGGCGGCCTCGCGGGCGGCGTTCTCCAGTTTTTTAGCGACGGAGGGGCGCAGCGCGTAGATCGTGGCCCCCCGCGCGGATGATTTGGCATAGTCGGCGTGCACGGCGATGAACAGGTTGGCCTTGTGCTTCTCGGCGAACTCGCGGCGGCCGTCGAGCGATATGAACTCGTCGGTCTCGCGCGTCATCAGCACCTTGTAGCGGCCGGTCGCCTCCAGCTTCTCGCGCAACACCAGACCAAAGGCGAGAGCTGCTTCCTTTTCTACGATGCCGTTCTTCTGGGCTCCCGAATCATGGCCCCCGTGACCGGGATCGATAACGACGACGGGCTTGGATTTGCGGGCGTCGAGATGGGCTGGGCTTTCGGCCGGCTTGGGCAGCGGCGGAGCGATATCGGAGGCTCCGAGGCCCGTCGGCGGATCGAAGCTGCCGGGGCGTCGGGCAGCCGTCTTGCCGAGCGTGCTGCGTGCCGGAACGATCTCCAGGAACAGCTGGCGGCTTTTGCCGATGGTCTCGAGGCTGGCTTTCTCGACAATGACCGGCTCGGTCACCTCGATGACGACGCGCGTGGAAGACTTGCCGGTCTGGCCGGCGGTAAAGTCGCTGACGAGGCCGACCGCTCCCGACTTCGGTCGTTGCGGCAGGCTGACGTCGGCGCTCTGCACGTCGACGACGACTCGGTTGGGGTTGTCGAGGGAGAAGACCTGGAACTGAGCCGCCGACTTGAGGCCGACGACGAAGCGCGTTCGCTTGGCATCGCCTCCGACGGCGGGATTGGCCGCGATGCCCTGCGGGGCCGCTGCAGGCTTGCTTCCTTGGGCCAGCACGGGAGCAGCTCCCGGCAGGAGCAAGGCAAAAGATATCGTGAGCGCGAGCGCAAGCTCGCGGCATGTATGACAGCGCATCCCGTTGACCCCCGTCGACGCGGAACAGACTATGGCAAGGAGGTTACAGTCACCGGAGAAGATGGCGTTTTGCAGGTCTTCGCCGGGTATTCTCAAGGCTTACGCCGCAATCGGTTAAAGGTCCGTTAAGGCTAACGCACTTCAGCGTGCATCTTGGGCTTCTGCAGCTTGGGGTGGTGAGGGGGAGATGTGTGGGGAGTTGGCCAGATGGCCGGGTGAGGAGATGACGAGGTGGGCAGATGGCCAAGCCGGCTATCGATCGGTCCACCGCGCCAAGGCCATGTCGTCGGCCTCGCGGGCATCGACCCAGCGGCCTTCCCCGTCGGCGCCAGCTTCCTTCTTCCAGAACGGCGCGCGGGTCTTCAAGAAGTCCATCAGGAAGGCGGCCGCTTCGAAGGCGGCGTGGCGATGGCTAGACGCGGCAATCACCAGGACGATGTTGTCGCCCGGGGCCAGATCGCCATAGCGGTGGACGATCAGGCTCGCCTGCAAGGGCCAGCGGGCGTGCGCTTCAGCCTCGACGCGGGCAAGCTCAGCCTCCGTCATGCCTGGATAGTGCTCGAGGCTCATCGCCGTGATGGGCGCGCCCTTGGCCGTTCCCCGCACCGTACCGGTAAACGTCACGATGGCGCCGATTTCGGTGTCGCCGCTCAGGGCTTTCACCTCGGCGCCGATGTCGAAATCGTCGGCCTGCACGCGAACGGCCATCGGCTCAGCCTCCGGTGACCGGCGGGAAGAAGGCGACCTCGCGCGCGCCACGAATCGAGGCCGTTCGCGAGGCATGCGTCTGGTCGACGGCGGCGCGGATGACCTCGGCGCGCTCGAAGGCGCTCGCATATTCTGGGCCCCGCGCCGACAGCCATGCCACCAGATCGGCGACGGTGGCGACGTTGGCTGGAACGCTCACGTCGTCCTCGGCGCGGCCGATCTTCTCGCGCACCCAGGCGAAATAGCGAACCTTCAACGTCGTGGGTGTCGTCATGGCGTCCTGTCCGCAGGCTTGTTGCTTGGTGCGGCCGTCAGGTGCCGCACGGCCGTGACGAGATAACTCGCCCCGGTCTGGAGCGTAAGGGCTGCGGCAATCCACAGCAAGGCCACGCCGAACCCATGCACGGCAGGTACCCGGTCAGCCAGCGCGGGTGCGGCAAGCAGTGCGGCGATGGCGGCCATCTGTGCCGCCGTCTTCCACTTGGCGAGCTGCGAGACCGGCATGCCGACCCCATCGCTCGCCAACACCTCGCGCACACCCGAGACCAGGATCTCACGGGCCAGGATCGCGATGACGGCCGCCACCTGCACGCCAGCGAGTGTGCCGTCCGATACCAGCATGACGAGGGCTGCCGCCACGATCAGCTTGTCGGCGATGGGGTCGAGCATGGTGCCCAGGCGCGACTGCTGGTCCCAGCGGCGGGCCAGATAGCCGTCGAGCCAGTCGGTCGCGGCGGCAGCCAGGAAGATGGCGAGCGCCAGCCAGCGGCCAAACTCGCCCTGAAACAGCATCAGGACAGCGAC
>JBGSQO010000296.1:0-2510 GCA_041738055.1 Filomicrobium sp. | reverse complement strand
GGTTTCGCTCGCATCGAAGGTCGCGCGGTCGAGATCGAGCGGCACGACCGCAAGCTCCAGACCCAGCGCGCCGGTGATGGCGTTGATCGCCGCCCCGCCGCTCGAGAAGTTCGCCACCATCTGCGCCGTCACCGCCTGCGGATAGGGCGACACGCCCTGCGCGACGATACCGTGATTGCCGGCGAACACGACGACTTTGATGCGCTCGGCGCGCGGGCTGCCGCGATGCCATCCGGCCAGCGTGACGGCGACCTCCTCCAGCCGACCCAGCGACCCGGGCGGCTTGGTCAGTTGGTCCTGGCGAACGGCAGCCGCATCACGCGATTTCGCGCACGGCGCCGGCAGGTTGGCCAGGGCCTTGGCGAAGTCGTCTCGTGAGCGGAACGGCATCGGTCGTGTCCTGCAACGCGAGCACGCGGTGGCGAGCTTGGATGGCCGGCATCCTCGCATCGAAGCAGCGATTCGCGCAGCAATTTTCATGCGGTCCAGGCCACAAAAAGTCGTTGCGACATCAGGCTTCAGGAGTGACAATCGCTGCTTGCCGTGACGGGTCTGTTATGGCAGTGTCCGCCGACTTTCGCGCCGGGTTCGCCTCAGCGCGGACGCGCGGGCGTTTCCAGTCCCCATCGCTGCGGTAGCTCAGTGGTAGAGCACACCCTTGGTAAGGGTGAGGTCGAGAGTTCAATCCTCTCTCGCAGCACCATTTTATCGCTCACGCCGCGCAGAGGCCCCGCGGGGGCGGCGCTTGCGCCGGGTCGCCTTGCTCCCTGATCGCCTCCGGCGATGGAGCCAGCGTCAACCACCACACCCCTCCGCGACGAATCCGGTGATCAAGCGCCGATCAACTCCAGGCGAGCGACGCTTTTGCCCCAAGACACCCAGCCTAAAGTCACATAACCTCCATATCCCGCGGCGCACTCGTCCAATCGAGACGAGATCCGTGGGGCGACGCCGGGCGTAATCGAGCCCAGTCGTTGAAGAGGATCCCCCCATGGATGTGCCCGGAACAACCAAGAAGATGTCGAAGGAGGCAGCGCTGGCCGAGAGAGACGCAAAGCGCCCGAGCCGCGAAGAGGTCGAGGCCGCGATCAAGACCCTGATCGGTTGGGCCGGAGACGACCCGACGCGCGACGGACTGCACGAGACGCCGAGCCGCGTGGCAAAGGCTTTCACCGAGTATTTCCGGGGCTACAACGGGGACCCCGAGGAAATTCTGAAAAAGACCTTCGAGGAGACCGAAGGCTACGACGAGATGATCACGCTGCGTGGCATCCGGTTCGAGAGCCACTGCGAGCACCACATGGCCCCGATCATCGGCCGCGCCTGGGTGGCCTACATCCCCAACGGCCGGGTGGTGGGCATATCGAAGCTCGCCCGCGTCGTCGACGTCTATGCCAAGCGGCTGCAGATCCAGGAAAAGATGACGGCGCAGATCGCCAATGCCATCAACGACATCCTGCAGCCTCAGGGCGTCGGCGTAGTGATCAAGGCGGAGCATCACTGCATGACGACTCGCGGCATCATGAAGCCCGGCACCGATCTCGTGACCAGCCGCATGCTCGGCATCTTCCGCGACAGCGCCATCACCCGCCAGGAATTCCTGGCGATGGTGTCGGAGGAGTGAGGGCGTAGGGAGACGGCCGTATGCGTGACACGTCTCCGCGCTCGGTCGGCTGGTTTCCCTGTCCCTTGGCCGAGGCGCGTCACGGATGCGCCGCCTACTCCACCTCCGCCTTGACCGCGGGCTTGGGGGCGGGGGGGACGATATCGGCGAGCGCGTCCGCAGCGGGGGCGGCGTCGGTGGCGAGCACCACGCGGCATTCGGCCGGAAGGTCGTCCAGAGTGAGTTCGGGCTTGGGCGAACTGGGCTTGGCCGTCTTGCGCTGCTCGGCGATGCGCTTCTTCTTCTCTTCCGCTGGCAATTCGATCCAGGCCTTGGTGTCGGCATACCAGCGCTCGGCTGCCGCGCAACTGGTGCCGCCGGGTTCGCCCTGCTTCTCGCAGCCCTCGCTTCCGGCCGGGCACTTCATGCGGATGTGCATATGGTAGGTGTGCCCCGGCCAGCCCTGGATCTTGCCGAGCCAGGGCTTGTCGCCGCCTTCCGCGCGACAGAGGCCGACCTTGATCGCCCAGTTGACGCCGATGCGCTCCACCTCCGGGTAGGATGCGGCGCGGCGGACGATGGCGACCGTCTTGTCGGTGAAGGCGCCCTTCACCACGTCGAGGCCGTTGTCAGTCACCATGCTGGTGGCCGACAGTGTCTCGCGCTCGGCAAAGCTCAAGCGCTTGTCGGGCATGGGGGTCAGCCAGATATCGGCATCGAGGCCGACCTGATGGCTGGAATGGCCGGTCAACATCGGCCCACCACGCGGCTGGGCGAGGTCGCCGACCAGCAAGCCCGGCCAGTCGCCAGCGGCCTTCGCCTCGGTCGCCAGCCGCTCGACCAGCTTGAGTAATTGCGGATGGCCCCAGTTGCGGTTGCGCGACAGCCGCATGGCCTGCCACGCCGG
>JBGSQO010000289.1:0-4615 GCA_041738055.1 Filomicrobium sp. | reverse complement strand
TTTCGACCAGTGCGGCCTGCAGGCCCCAGGCGGCGATGGCGGCGAGCAGCACCTCGGTGTCGGAATGCCCGAGCCATTCCGGAGCGCTGCCGGAGGCCTCGAGACGCCAGCGCAAGTCGGGTGCGTTATAGATTTCGCCGTTGAAGGTCAGGACGTAGCGCCCGCAGGCCGAGTGCATCGGCTGATGGCCGGCCGGCGACAGGTCGATGATCGACAGCCGGCGGTGGGCGAGCGCAATTCCAGCGGGTCCGTCGCTCCAGATGCCCTCGTCGTCGGGGCCGCGATGGGCGATCGTTGCGGCCATGGCGGACGCGGCCGTCGCCAGATCGGATAGGCCGGATAGGCCGGGACCGGTCCCTGTCGTCAGCAGTCCGGCGATGCCGCACATCTCTCGGCTCCGAGGTCGGCGAGAGGACGTGCCATGCCCTCATTCCATTGCAGCGATGCCACCGGTCGGCTCGACAGCACGCCGACCGGGGCGGGCTTGGGTCTACGCATGCGTTCTGGGCGGGTCAATAGGCGGGCAGGACCTGTGCCGAACAGGACGGCGTGGCGGGCGATCCTCTGCGCCTCGGGATTTTGGCCACACAGGTGACAGGCCACTAAGAAACGGAGTAGCGTGCGCGCGAAATGGCGGGGGCGTCGTGAGGGCCGGTGTCGACTTCGACTTGCTCCAGTTCACGCACGTTTGCGCCGCGTCAGGAGCGTGTCTTCGAGAGCGTTCGCCGGGAAGCTGAAGCATGACACTGACGGCTCGACAGTTCCTGGCCCGTGGCCCCACCATGGGAGCAGCGGAGGAAGCGGCGTTCTTTGCCACGATCCGCGCCAGGAACGGCACGTTCAAGACGACGACGACCAGCCGGATGCTGGAGATCGATGCTGCACTTGCAGAGCATTTGGTAAAGCAGGGCCGGTCGCGTCCGGACGTGCTGGATGTCGCGGTTTCGTCGGGGGTGACGACGCTGGACCTCCGGACGGCCCTGCTGTCGAGACATCTCGAGCCGCAGATCGTGGCAACCGACATGCTTCTGGAAGGGCAAATCGTCAGCCTGGGACCCCGCGTGCGGGTACTCGTCGACAACACCGGTCACCCGCTGCAATACGATATCATGGGGCTCGCATTGCCAGCCTGGCAGAGACGTCTGACCGCCGCACTCGGCTATGGGCTCGTCACTTCGTTGCTCGCCAGGACCGTGGCCCGCCACCTGGAGAAAAACCCGCTCGCCGGCGAGAGGGTGAAGCTGGTGACGCCGCGTCTATGGACGGCTACGGGCCTCGAGTTGATCGAGGATGACATCAACCGATGCAATGGGCAGCTGCAGGGGCGCTTCGATCTCGTTCGTGCCGCCAATATCCTCAACCGCGCCTATTTCGAGGAGGTTGCCTTGAGTCGGATGGCGACGAACCTGCTGTCCTATCTGAAAGGACAGGGTGGCCTGCTGCTCGTCAATCGAACTCACAATGACGCCAGCAATCACGGTACACTGTTCATGCTGGAGGCCGACCGCCTGTTGCCTGTGCAGCGGTTCGGCAGCGGCTCCGAGGTTGAAGGCCTCATCGTGGCTCTGCGGCGCTGAGAGCAACTGCGGGCCGCGGCTCACAGCCGCCACAGACGGGCCCCGGAGGCGCGGATGGCGTCCTGATCGTAGGCGCACTTGAGATCGGCGAAGATGCCGCCGGGCACGAGCTTTTCTAAGATCTTGGCCGGCCCCATCTCCTTGTAGGCCGTGTGCGCGACGGCGGCGACGATGGCGTTGGCCTTGGGCAGCTGGTCCCAGGCGGTCAGCCCGATGCCGTACTCGTGCTCGCACTCCGTGCTGTCGGCGTGCGGGTCGTGAACGTGCACGTTGCAGCCGTAGGAGCGGAACTCGGTGATGACGTCGATGACCTTGGAGTTGCGCAGATCGCTGCAATTCTCCTTGAACGTCATGCCGAGCACGACGATGTCGGCGCCCTTCACGGACAGGTCGTTGGCGATCAGCTGCTTGATGGTCTGCTCGGCGACGAACTGGCCCATGCCGTCGTTGATGCGGCGACCGGCGAGAATGACCTGGGGATGGTAGCCCAACTGTTCGGCCTTGTAGGTCAGGTAGTAGGGATCGACGCCGATGCAGTGGCCGCCGACGAGGCCGGGGCGGAACGGCAGGAAGTTCCACTTGGTGCCGGCAGCTTCCAACACCTCGATGGTGTCGATGCCGACGCGCTTGAAGATGATCGCCAACTCGTTGATGAGCGCGATGTTGAGGTCGCGCTGGGTGTTCTCGATGACCTTGGCGGCTTCCGCGACCTTGATCGAGCTGGCCGGATAGACGCCGGCCGTGATGATCGAGCCATAAATGTCGACGAGCTTCTTCAGGGTCTCGGGCGTGTCGCCGGCGACGACCTTGGTGATCTTGGTCAGCGTGCGCTGCTTGTCGCCGGGATTGATGCGCTCGGGCGAGTAGCCGACGAAGAAGTCCTTCTTCCAGGTCAGGCCGGAGACGCGCTCGATGACCGGGATGCAGACCTCCTCGGTCGTGCCGGGGTAGACGGTCGACTCATACACCACAGTGGTCCCGGGACGGATGAAGCGGCCGACGGACTCCGAACTCTTGATGAGGGCGGTCATGTCCGGGTTGCGGGCGCTGTCGACCGGGGTCGGAACGGCGACCACGATGAAGTTCGCCTCGGCAAGTAGCGCCGGGTCCGTGGTCGGGACGAGCAGCTTTGCCGCCTGCAGATCCTCGCGGTCCATCTCGCCGGTGGGATCGCGATAGTCGCGGTAGGCTGCGATCTTGGCCTGCGAAAGATCGAAGCCGATCGTCCGATACCTCTTGCCGAACTCCACAGCGAGCGGCAGCCCCACGTAGCCCAGTCCCACGACTGCAATCGTCACATTGCCCACGGCTGAGTTCCTTCTGGCAAGCGCGTTCGCGTGTCGATCCCGGCCCCACGCACTGGCGGACCATTGCTGGAAGCCCTACAAATGCGTTGGCATCCGGTCAATAGGCCCTATTGCTCCAGGGCTCGGACCTGCTCGCCCGGCCAGTGGATGGGCGTTGGTCGCCGGGTTGCCGAAGGCATCGCAAAATCGGGAGTTTTTCCTGGTTTTTCTCGGGTTTAATCCTCGGTCCTGTCGGGTGCTCGTTCCTGCATCCCAAGCGCGGCTGCCATTGTGCAGGCAAGGCGCGGCAGGTCATACTCGTCACGCGGTGTTCGAGGCGATGACAGGCCTGCGAGACGGGGCAACCGGCATCCGGGCAGGCACAACGCCTGCCGTCGAGTTGCGTTTTGGTGTGACGACCGACAAATGAGAGAACCAGAGCCACCGTGTCGCTACGCCTCACCCTCATCGCCGGCATCTTCGCGCTGATGCTGCTGACGCTGGCGGCCGGCATCGGGGCCGTGTACGTGACGGCCGGAAACAAGCTCGAGACGGAGATGACGTCGGCCGTTCGCATCGGTGGGCGCATGATGCAGCGGGCCGTGGAGATGATCGGTCCGCCGTTCACGGGCCAGGAAGTGCTCGAGCGGCTCATTGCCACGTTCGACGGCGACCGGCACGTCCGGGCGGTGCTGATCGGCCCGCACGGCATCGTCTTGGCCAGTTCGCGCCCGCAGGAGGCCGAAAGTCCCGCGCCGGGGTGGTTCCTCGATATGTTCCGCACTGAGCCGAAAATTCTGGCGATCGAGCTGCCGCCGGTGTTCGAGGGCGTGGGTGCGCTCGTGCTGCAGAGCTCGCCGGAAAACGAACTCGCCGAAGTCTGGGAGGACGCCACGCGAACGCTCGCCCTGCTGTCGGGGCTGTGCGGCATGACGCTATTGCTCGTGTTCTGGCAACTCAAGCTCGGTCTGAAGCCGCTCGATTCGCTGTCGGCCGCCTTCCTGAGGGTCGGAGATGCCGGCCGGCTGCCGCGCGTACCGGAGACGGGGCCGAGCGAATTGGTTCACGTCGCGCGCGGCTACAACGACATGGCCGAGCGGCTCGAACGCAGCGAGGGCCAGAACCGGCGGCTCAATGCGCAACTTGCCGAAGTGCAGGAGGAAGAGCGCGCCGAGCTGGCCCGCGACCTCCACGACGAAATCGGGCCGTTCCTGTTTGCCATGGATGTCGATGCCAAGGCGATCGAGACGGCGGCCGTGGCCCGTGGCGATAGCGTTACAACCGACCGCATCGCTGGCATTCGCGAGTCGCTGGCGCGCTTGCGACGGACCGTCAGGGAACTCCTGGCGCGGCTGCGGCCAGCCGCACTGCTCGATCTCGGTCTCAGCCATGCGGTCGATCATCTGGCTGCGTTCTGGCGCGGCCGGCAGCCGGGCGTGGAAATCACGGTCGACGTCGAGGACGAGGAGATGGACGAGGCCGTCTCCGCCGCCATCTACCGGGTCGCCCAGGAAAGCCTGAGCAATGCCATGCGCCATGGCAATCCGAGCGAGGTCGCTATCGCGGTTCGCAGCATCGGGCAGGGCCGTGTCGAGGTGACGGTCAGCGACAATGGTGTGGGCCTGTCGGGCCTGCGAGGGTCCGGATCGGGCTCGGGATTCGGCATCGCCGGCATGCAGGAGCGCGTCAAGGCACTCGGCGGCACGTTTGCCATCGGCAGCCGCGTCGATGGCCGTGGGACGATCGTTCGGG
>JBGSQO010000279.1:0-6801 GCA_041738055.1 Filomicrobium sp. | reverse complement strand
CACCCGTCGCGGCCCCGAGCTTGCCGGCCAGCGGACCGCGCTTGATGATGCCGGAAATGACGAGCGATGCGCTCGCGATCCCGTTGACGGCGCGAGCGGCGGCGAGCCGGTCGTCCTGGCCGGCGGCCCACTGCGACAGGTAGCTTTCAAGCGACGTTGCGCTGGTCACGATGTGCGTCTCCTACAGTGACGTTTCCAACTTCGCTTTACTGGGTCTTGTCGGCCACTGCGATATTTCTCGCGTCGCGGCCGCTACCCGTTGGGGTGGGAGATTGACTAATCCATTCGAATATTAGAATTTAAATGTTCTGAGACGGTCAGTTAGTTTTTCTAACGGTTTTGCCATGCGCTCGCCAACCACAAAGCAGCTGCGGATCGTTCTGGAGATCACGCGGACAGGTAAAATAAGCGCTGCCGCCAATGTCTTGAGCGTCACAGGTCCAGCTGTGACCCTGCAGCTTCAGCAGCTCGAGGCCATGGTCGGAATGCCCCTGTTCGAACGGGGGCCGGGGCGAATGCGGCCCACCGCCGCAGGCGAGGTGATCGCCGATTGCGCGCGGCTGGTCGAGGACCGTCTCAAGGTTTGCGTCGAAACGCTCGAGGAATTCAAGGGGCTGCGGGCCGGGCGCGTCTCGGTCGGGGTGGTCAGCACGGCGAAGTATTTCGCGCCGGCGGCCCTCGGCGCGTTCAAGCGCACCATGCAGAACCTCGACTTGCGGCTCACGGTCGTCAATCGCGAGGACGTGCTGAAGGCGCTGGCCAGTTTCGATGTGGATCTCGCCATCATGGGACGCCCGCCGGAGGACATTCCGGTCGAGAGCATGGTGCTCGGCGAGCATCCCCACGTCATCATCGCCGGCGCCGACCATCCGCTCGCCGCCCGAAAGAAGATGGGCATCGAGAGCCTGGCGGGCGAGACGCTGCTGCTGCGCGAGCCGGGCTCGGGAACGCGCATGCTGACCGAACGCGTGTTCGGAGCCGAGTCGCCGAACCTGCGGACGGCCATCGAGATCGGCTCCAACGAAACGATCAAGCAGGCGGTGATGGCGGGGCTCGGGATCGCGCTCATTTCGGGCCACACGATCGCCGCCGAGATGGAGCTTGGCCGCCTCGTTATCCTGGAGGTCGTCGGGTTGCCGGTCGTGCGCCAGTGGCACATCGTGCGCCATCGCGACAAGCGCCTGCTGCCGGCCGCCGATGCGCTCTGGCGCTTCCTGGAACGGGAGGGCCGGTCGTTTCTGCCGGACGTCGGCAAGCCGGGCAAGCTGAGGCGGAAATAGTCGAGGGGCCGGAGCTGGGCCCCGACCCCTCTTTTCATCCTACGTTCCGTACCGATTGACCCAACCGATCAGAACTTGACCTTGACGCCACCATAGCCGGTGATCGGCTGGGCCGGCACGATCGAGCGGGGGTTGTTGAAGGAGAAGCCGTCCACGCCCACAGGCCCGGTCGGCGTCTCGGCGGTTTCGAACAGCGTGCCAAACAGGCCGTACTCGCGGTCGAACACGTTGTTGACGAAGCCGAAGATCTGAACGTTCTCGGTCACGTCGTAGCTCGACTTGAAGTCGACACGGGCATAGCCGCCGACCTTGGGCAGCACGTTGATCTCGTCACCCAGATGGTATTGGCCCGAGGAGGCGATGACGTCGCCACCGATCATCCATTTCGGCGTGACCATGTACTCAGCACCCGCCTTGATGCGGTGCTCCGGCACGTTGGTCAGGCGGTCGCCCGGCTGCACGTTGATGCAGGTCGTCTCCGGATCGGCCGAGCAAGGCTCGCCGAGCGGATGGGCGGGCGACTGCAGCTCAATGGCGTCTTCGTAGGTCGCCTGCACATAACTGTAGCTGGCGTACAGGTTCCAGACGCTGTCCTGGTAGGTGACCTTGGTCTCGACGCCCTGACGCAGGGTGTCGCCGGCATTGAAGAAGAAGCCGCGGCCGGTGACGTTGGAGGAGACGAACAGGATGTCGTCCTCGTTCTGGGTGCGGAAGTAGCCGGCACCCCAGGTCATGCGGCCCGCACCCATCGGCATTCCGCCGCGCAGACCCGCCTCGACGGTGCGGCTGACGACCTGCTCGAGCGGCGGGTCGTCGGTGAGGAAGCTCTCGATCGGGCAGGGATTGTCCGGATTGGCGCAGGCGAGTTCCGCCGGGGTCGGGGCGCGGTTGGCTTCCGAGTAGCCGCTGTAGACCGACAGACCGTCCACGATTTTGTAGGTCGCGCCGACGTTCGGATTGAACCGCTCGAAGGTGTGGCTCGAGGTGATGCCGTCGAATTCGCCGGTCAGGTCGACGAGGTCGACGCTGGCGTGATTGTAGCGACCGCCGACGGTGACCGCGAGGGCGTCGGTCAACTCGAAGGTGTTGGTGACATACAAGCCGACGTACTCGGTGTTCACATCGACGTCGCGGCCGGTGAAGTCATCGGGCTCGGCGATGAAGATGCCGGAGCCGTCGACGACGAACTTGGGACCCAGCGCGCCGATCTCGGATGCCGTCTTGTAGCGCACGTTGCCGCGGTCGTAGCTGATACCGGCGATGAAGCTGTTGGGGCGGCCGAAGATCTGCATCTTCTCGTTGGCCTGGAAGCCGACGCCCCAGCTTTCCGCCTGCTGGGTGATGCGGTCGATGACTCCGAACGGCTCGTTACCCACGTCGTCGGCGGAAATCGGATTGCCGTTGGCATCGCGAAGCTGTGCGATGGTGCCGTCTTCGATCTCCTCGGAGCAGACGTTGTCGGCATCGAAGTCGGCTTCGACACCGACGCCGGGGTTCTCGTCGCGGACCTCCCCGCACTCCTCGCCGTCGAGGCCGTTGCCGTCGATGACGTTGGAGTTATAGCGGCGGTAGTAGGTGAGGCCCGACAGCGTCAGTGTATCGTTGACCTTCACCTTGGCATTGAGCGAGGGCATCAGCACCTCGAGCTCGGTGATCTGCGGCGAGGTGAAGGTGCGCGACCACTCGACGTTGAGCAGGTCCTCCGGGGTGGCGGCTGTGACGCCGGCCGAACTCTTGGCCCAGGTCAGGTTGGCGTGGACCTCGACGGCCGAGCCCTTGGCGCCGACATCGAAATACATGCGGTCGACGTCGACGGGCGAGAAATCGCGCCAGCCATCCTCGTCGATGTGCTGACCGGCGAAGTAGACCGCCCAGGTATCCTTGTTGATGCCGACCTGCGTGCCGATTTCCTTGTAGCCGTGGCCGCCGAACGTGCCCTCGATCTCCACGCCCTGGAAGGTGAAGCCGTCCTTCAGGTTGATCGAGGCCGCACCTCCCAACGCGTTGAGGCCGAACACGGGATTGCCGCTGACGATTGTGATGTCGTTGATGGCGTTCGACGGGATCAGGTCCCAGTTGACGACGTCGCCGAACACCTCGTTGATGCGGATGCCGTTCTGGTAGACGGCCAGGCCCTGGGCGAAGCCGTTGATGGAGCCGGCGCCGAAGCCGCGATAGTCGAGCTGCGAGCGGATGTTGTTGCCGCCGGCATCGATCAGCAGCACGCCGGGCACCGATTTGGTCAGCACGTCCTGGAGGTCGGAGCGGGTGTTGTTCTCGATGGTCTTGGCATCGACGACGGTCACACCGCCCGGAACTTTCTCGATGTTCACGCTGTCGCTGCCGAGAGGAGCGGCGGGAACGTCGATGGCTTCGAGCGCGGTCTGCGCCAGGGCTAGGTGAGGCATCAGCGCCAGTACACTTGCCGACAGCATCAGGTGCCAGGTCTTCATCTTCGTCCCCCCATCGCGGTCCTCACTCGAGCCACGGGGACCTCCATGCTGGTCGCAGAGGCCGCTCACGCTTCTCGGGAAGGTTCGCCTTGTCGCTTCCGTCAGGTGCAACAGATAGCGGAGGTGGGATCGGGAAGAATCCCCAAACTGCAGATGCGTCGGGAAATTCTCCCGAGTTTTGGCGCTTCCGATGGACGTCTGTGTCGATCCGGCAACATGCTGCCGGTTCCGCGTTCAGGCCGCGCGGTCGTTGGCCTCGGCGCGCAGGCGGGCGACTGTCTCGGCATCGCGCAGGACGTAGCGTAGTTGCGAGGGAAGCAGCGTCCAGTTGACGGGCTTGGTTTGGAATGTGTTGGCGCCGAGGCGGAAGGCCTCCTCGATGGCGGCGATGTCGCGGCGGGATGTGACGACCATCACTGGCAGATGGCGATGGCGCTTGTGGTTGCGGATCATGGCCAGCAGCCGCAGCCCGTCCACGCGCGGCATGGAGAGATCGACCAGCGCGATATCGAAGTCCTTCCGCTCCAGCATCTCGATGGCGATGACGCCGTCCTTGGCGGTCGAGGGTTCGTATCCGGCCGCCGACAGACAGCCGGCAGCCAGCGGGGCAAACAGCGGATCGTCGTCGACCACCAGCACGCGGGTGGCGCGGGTTACAGGTGTTCGGCCGTCGAGCATGGCGGTATTCCTCTACTTTGCAAGCGCGATGGGTTGGCCGGTGCCGCGGATGCCTTCCGGCACGGGCACGTCGGTGTCGTCGTAGTTAGTGTTGAGCACGAGGTGGGGGCCATTGTTCAGCTTCAGCTGGCGAACCACGATGGCGGTGTAGGCCGATGTCGTACCAACCGAGGAGGCGCCGTCGATCAACAGCGTGTTGTTGGGTAGGTAGATCGTTCCAACGAGTGTCTGGGCGTTCTTGCTCAGAATGCGGTGTTGAACAGCTTGAGACTGGGACCGCGAGGCAAAGAATAGAAGTCCTGCGAGTTCGCCGGACTTGGAGGCCTGAAGAGAGATGCTTGTATTGGACTCCGTGTTCAAAACGGCGGCCTCTCCCGACAGAAAGAACGAGACTCCGTCTCCCTCCAACGATGCAGATTTCATCAAGGCCAACGGGCCATTCGCCATGATGTAGGTCCCAGGCATCAGACGGACACGCGACGAGCCACGGATCGTCAAGCCGCCGCAGTAGACGCCCGGATCGAGTGTCGCGTCGGCGTCGACGGTCTTGCCGTTATAGTCGCAGGGGCCAACGAAGGGCTCCGTGCGCCCAGCCAGCGGGTCGGAGAACTGGGGGCAGTCGGTTAACGGCGGCGGCGAGACCTGCCCGGTGATATCCGCCCCGCCTCCCGAGCACACCGTCTCCGCCATCAGGACAGAGTTCGAGCGGACGGCCAGTCCAGAGGGTGACGTGGAGTTGGAGAAGACCGCGCAGCCGCTGCCTGTGATCCTTGAGCCTGTCAGCATCCAGACCGCGAAGGTGTCCATATCTTCGAGCGCCAGCACACAGATATTTGGCTTGCCGACGACACGGGCGATGGCGCGCGCTTGGACTTTGAGCGCGCCGAAGCCGAAGGTTTCGCCGAAGGCGCTCTCAAAGGTGCTGGTGGCGAGAACGTCGACTTCGAGGGGGGCGTCGCGCACGACCGTCTCGACGTTCGGCAAGCCCATGTCCTTCATGCGCTTGCGGGCTTCGAGGCGGGCGAAGACGGCCTGCTTGGCGACCGAGCCCAGGCTCTCCTGCCCGACGTTGGTGATGGTGATCTCCTTGGCTGCCGCGAGTGCGGCCGCGTCCACGGCCGACTGCAGGATCTCCTCGTGGCGGAGCAGCCGGGCGCGGTCCACCGCGCCGCCGATGACGGTCAGCAGCACCGGCAGCATCAGGGCGAATTTGATGATGATGGAGCCGTTGCGATCGGCAGCGAACCGCCGAATCCGCAGAACGGCGCTTCCGTCATTTTCGAGAGGACGCGACATGGCCACCAGGATGGAACAGAAAACCTTTACGAACGCCGATCAACGAGACGCGGAAAAATCATGCGGTCCAGACCGCTGCGACTCAATCAATATGCGCCGGTAATGGGGAGGATTGCAGAGTTTCAGTCAAAAGCTGTTTTGTTTTTGTGCCGATTTGGAGCAGATGCCGGCAATCCGGTTGCAGGGCGTGATCGCGCCATCAGGATTTCAGCGCGGCGCGGGCACGGGCCAGCCTGTCGCGGACTTCGGTCAGTTCGCGGACGACGACAACGCGTCCGGACGGTTCGCGGGTGGCGGCGAGCGCCCGATCGATCACTGGACCGACATCGGCGACGAGCGCAGCGAATTCCGTCTCCAGTACGGCGGCGCGGGCAATGGCCGCGTGAGCCTGCTCGCTCATGTCGAGCAAGTGCCTGATATGGGTTTCGAACATCGACCAGTTGAGCGGCTTGGTCAGATAGCTGCTGGCGCCAGCCATGATCGCGTCCTGCATGGCTTTCAGGTTTTCCCTCGAGGTGCAGACGACGATCGGAATGTGCTTGGTCCGCGGGTGCGAGCGCAGGCATTGGATCAGCGTCATGCCGTCGATGCCCGGCATTTCGAGATCGACGATGGCCAGCGCGAAATCATTTGCGGACGCCGCCTCCCAGGCGTCCATGCCGCTTTCGGCCTCGACCACCTGGGCGCCGATCGTGCGCAGGCGGGCAACCACCAGCGACCGGAAAATCGGATCGTCGTCGGCTGCCAGGATTGGGCGTGGATGCAGGGCGCCAGTGCTCATGGGCAACAGTTTTCTTTCGATTTGGCGAAACTTTAGCGGTCGATTTAACGCAGGCTTCAGGAAACCACACCATCCTTCATGGGCGGTTTACGAAAGGTCATGTGCGGAGCACATTTCACGGACGAACGACCGTTGGGTGGTGAGGCAGTAAACGAGTCGTATTCGGAATGGATCTGCCGCGCTGGCTCCAGACATCGATCCGTAACAAGCTGGCGCTGGTCACGCTGCTCGCTGTCGTGGCCGCCGTGCTCGCGGCCTCGCTGCTGTCGGCCTGGCGGGAGGCCGACCGGCGGCTGACGGCTGCCCACGCCGA
>JBGSQO010000270.1:0-2240 GCA_041738055.1 Filomicrobium sp. | reverse complement strand
CGGGCAAGACGTATCTGGCCGTCGCATACGCCGCCGCCTGCCTGGAACGTGGCCTCGTCGAGCGGATCATCCTGTCGCGACCGGCCGTCGAGGCGGGCGAGCGGCTGGGCTTCCTGCCGGGCGACATGCGCGAGAAGGTCGACCCCTACCTGCGCCCGCTGTATGACGCGCTGTACGACGTGCTGCCGCCCGAAAAGGTGGAGCGCGACATGGACTCAGGCGTCATCGAGATCGCCCCTCTGGCCTTCATGCGTGGTCGCACCCTGTCGAATGCCTACGTCATCCTCGACGAGGCGCAGAACACCACCAGCATGCAGATGAAGATGTTCCTCACCCGTCTGGGCGAGAACTCCAAGATGGTGATCACGGGCGATCCCTCGCAGATCGACCTGCCGCCGGGCATGCGCTCGGGGCTGGAAGAGGCGGTCGGGCTTCTCAACGGCGTGCCGGGGATCGAGGCGGTCCGCTTCACCAGCGCCGACGTCGTGCGGCGTGATCTCGTCGCCCGCATCGTGACGGCCTACGAGGCGGCCGAAGCCAAGGCCAAGGGCCAATGACGGGACCAAGCGATAGGGGCGGCGGCGGCTCGGGGGCCTCCCAGGAGGCAGAACCGTCCGGCGGCTCGGACGCACCGAAACCGGCAATCGCGATCGACCTGGTCGAGGACGGCGGCGACTGGAGCTTCGTCCCCGACGTCGAGAAGGTCGTCATGATAGCCGCCGCCACGGCGGCGCAATTTGACGAGGCGCGGCTTGCCGGCACGGCGGCGGCCGTCGCGCTGTCCTCGGATGCAACGGTCAAGACCCTCAACGCAGCCTACCGCAACAAGGACAAGCCGACCAACGTGCTGTCGTTCCCGGCTCATGCCGGGGCGAGGCCGGAACCGGGCGCGCCCCGCTTGATCGGCGATGTCGTGCTGGCCGCCGAGACGGTCGCAGCCGAAGCAGCCGACCTCGGCATCCCTCCGGCCCATCACCTCCAGCATCTCGTCGTCCACGGCCTGTTGCATCTGGCCGGGTTCGACCACGAGACGGATGCCGAGGCCGAAGCCATGGAAGCGCTCGAGACCCGGATTCTGGCGCACCTCGGCATTGCCGATCCCTACGCAGAAGAAGCCGCCGGACCAACGGACTGATAAGCGACTGATGTTCCAACCAGAGGCGGGGCTGCGCTTGGCTGACAGGCCGGCCCGGAAAAGATGACCACCGACACCACACGACCTGACAGCACGGCAGCTGTCCAGAGCGACGACAGCCGAAGTAGCAATCCGTTCGCGTGGCTGTCCTCGCTGCGCGCTCGGCTGGGCCTGCCCGGCTCCGGCAATCTACGCGACAGCCTGGAAGAGGCCCTGAAGCAGAACGTCGGCGACGAGGCCTCCTTCAGTGCGGAAGAGCGGCAGATGCTGATCCGCCTCCTGCGCTTCGGGGCGAGCCGGGTCGAGGACATCATGGTGCCGCGCGCCGATATCATCGCGGTCGAGGAGAGCGAGCCGATTGCCGAGTTTCTGCGCACGTTCGAGGAGGCGGGCGTGTCGCGCGTGCCGATCTTCAACGAGACGTTGGATGACCCGCGCGGCATGGTGCACGTCAAGGACCTGTTCCGCTGGTTGATCCTGGAGGCCGTGCATCAGGGCAAGGTGCCGGCGGGCGAAGAGGTCAAGACGGCGGGTGAGAAGCCGCTCCCGGATGCGCTCGACCTGAGCGCCATCGACCTGTCGCGGCCGTTGTCGGTCGCCAAGATCAAGCGGTCGGTGCTTTACGTGCCGCCCTCCATGCCGGCCATGAACCTGCTCATCCGGATGCAGACGACCCGCATCCACATGGCGCTGGTCGTGGACGAATACGGCGGCACCGACGGCCTCGTGACGATCGAGGATCTGGTCGAGCAGATCGTCGGCAATATCGAGGACGAGCACGACGAGGAAGAAGAAGCCCACATCGTCGAGGACGCCAAGCACGGCTTGATCGCCTCCGCGCGGGCGCCGGTCGCCGAACTCGAGGCGCGGATGGGGCGCAAGCTGCTGACCAGCGACGAGGAGGAGGAGATCGACACGCTGGGCGGTCTGGTCTTCACCATCGTCGGCCGGGTGCCGGCGCGCGGCGAACTCGTCCGCCACCACTCGGGCGTCGAGTTCGAGGTGCTGGACGCCGATCCCCGGCGCGTCAAGAAGCTCAAGATCCATACCGGCCAGCCGGGCACGACCGTCAGCAAGGCGTGAGGCGCGTGCAAGGCAAGACGGC
>JBGSQO010000176.1:0-9692 GCA_041738055.1 Filomicrobium sp. | reverse complement strand
GTTGATGCCAAAGCCCACGATCACCGGCAGGTCGGTCGACCGCTTGATCCGCGCAACCTGGGACTGAACGTCGCTCACGACCGGGGCCGCCGCGCCCGTGATCCCGGTGATCGACACATAATAGACGAACCCCGACGTGTTGGCGAGCACGGCCGGCAGCCGCTTGTCGTCGGTCGTCGGCGTAGCGAGCCTGATGAAGTTGAGCCCGTGCTCGACGGCCGGCAGGCACAATTCGTCATCGGCCTCGGGCGGCACGTCGACGACGATCAGCCCATCCACGCCCGCCGCCTTGGCCTCGTCGAGGAAGGCTTCGCCCGGAAACACGTAGATCGGGTTGTAATAGCCCATCAGCACGATCGGCGTCTCGTCGTCCTTCGCCCGGAAGTCGCGCACGAGGGCGAGCGTCTTTTTCATCGTCTGCCCGGCCTGCAGCGCCCTGAGCGAGGACGCCTGGATCGCGGGCCCGTCCGCCATGGGGTCGGAGAACGGCATGCCGAGTTCGATGATGTCCGCGCCGGCCTTGGGCAAGCCGAGCAGGATCTGGCGCGACGTCTCGAGGTCGGGATCGCCGGCCGAGACGAACGTGACCAGGGCGCCGCGGCCCTCGGCCTTGAGCTTTTGGAAGCGTGTGTCGATGCGTGTCTGTGTCATAAGCTGCTTTCTGGCAGGCCGGCGCGCCGTCGGCAAGAGGGGGCGGAGCAGAGAGCGCAGGTCCTCCTCCGATGCGGCCAGGTGGTAACCTCCTTCCGATCCGTCCGGGAGCGGTGACGAGGGGCGACCGGCAGCACGATCCACCAATTCTCAAAGTCGAATAACGGAGTTTCGGATTTAATCCAGACGACTTAGGGCAACCCATTCTTTGTGCGAGATATTGGTCAAGACCATTAATACCGTCCGGACTAACCCCTGAATCAACTGGGATCCGATCGGCCGGACGGTATCCTCATTGTTTGCGCCTTCCGACACTCGTTCCGAGCGCCGGCCGGAAGGCGCGTGCAGGATCAGCCCGCGGGCCAAACCATAGATTGGTGCGCATAGATAACATCGTTTTTGTTGTTATTGCGGCAAACCAATGGCTTTCGTGGTATGAGCCTTGGAATTTTCATATCAGTAAAACCCCTTGAAACGATAAGCAGGCGCCCCAAGTTGCTTTTCAGCCCCACCCAAAAGGGATCCGGGCAAAGCCGCAAATGCGAAGCGACCAAAGAGGACGCAGGTGAGCGGCAACCACTCGGTGTGGCATTGGCAAATGGGTAAAACACATGTCGAACATTGAAATCCGTATGACTGCACGTACCGATGCCGAGGCTCTCGTTCGCCTCTCTCGCGAAAGCGCCATCGAGTCGGGTGCCCTCCACCTTTTCGAAGAGGGCCATAGCCGCGAACATCTGACCGACCTCCTGGAGCGGGGCGTCGGCTTTGCCGCCGTGGAGGATGGGGAGGTGATCGGCGTCGCGCTGTTCACGCCCATCGACACGGGCTTTGCGCGCCTGCAGGATCTCGAGTCCCAGCACATCTACGTGCGCCCCGATCGCCGCTCCATGCGCCTCGTGCGCAAGCTGTTCGGCGCCGTCCAGGAGTATGCCGACGCCAACCAGCACACGATCCTGTTGCACCAGGTGGCCTACTTCTCCGCGCTGAACGGCCAGACGACCGAGACCAAGCGCGTCGGCGCGCTCTACAAGTACTTCGAGTTCGAGGGGTCGTTTGGCGCGACCTACGTCTGCCGTCCCAAGGCAAAGAAGGTGGCGTAACCAGAAAGACGGAAGTTTTGCGAACCCGTTGAGGGCCTGTCGTCCCTCTCGGCACGACGCGCCTTCCGGCCGGCGCTCGGAACGAGTGTCGGAAGGCGCAAACAAGACTCCCCACGCCTTCCGGCCGGCGCTCGGAACGAGTGTCGGAAGGCGCAAACAAGGAGTCGTCGGAAGGCGCAAAGAAAGAGGAATACTGTCCGGCCGATCGGACAGTCGGATGAGTCGGACGTTAGTCCGGACGGTATGAGGCGGTGCGGGATCAGAAACCCCGCACCGCCGGCAATGACTGGTCATCAATCGACAGCAGGCAATTGAAAAGAGTGGGCCAGTTTCTGCTTATCAGTCGAACATGGAGATCAGCAACCGAACCAGATCGCGCTGGTTGGCGCAGGATGTCTTGGCGAGAGCATTGCGCAGGTGCCAACGGACCGTGGAGATCTGGACGCCCGCTTGATCCGAGAAGCCTTGGAGTGACAGGCCGTCGAGAAGTGCGAAGGCGACACGCGCCTCTGCCGGTGTGAAATGAAAGGCCTCGCGCAGCAGGCGGAGCCCCTCGTCCGCCTGGCGCCAACGTCCGTCGTTGACGGTGACGAGAACGCCCCGCTCGACGCAGCAGCTCGACTTGCCGCAGTGCGCCCCGGACGTCTCGATCCGCTTCAAGGACAACACGGTCTGCTGGCCGTCCGGACGGTGGAGCACTTGCACCATGCGAGCCGCACCCGTCCGGCGCAGCCCCGTCAGCGCTCTGATGCGATCCATCATCTCGCTGGTCGTCGCCTCGTCGCGATGGCGGACGGCGCCACAGGCTCCGATGAGCCAGTCCTTGCGCGCTTCGAGCAGGGTGCGTGCGGCCATATTCGCCGACACGACGTGGGCGCGGTGATCGACGAGCAGGGTCGGCCAACTGCGCGCCGCCACGAGGCCGTCGACCAGACCACGGCACCCCTCGCACGGTTGCGGATCAACCGTGATGTCCGCCGTCTGGCGCCAGCGCCGCGCGATCTGAAGATCTGTGTTCGGTGTCTGGTGCATGGTCCCCGCCCCGGCGCGCGCCCTTGCTGTGGCCGCGCGCACTTCATCAGCGAGGATTATTGTCTTGATCAGCACATCGGTTGGGAACTGGGGGATTTCCCCCACTTGACAAAGACATTCGACCGGTGCAGCCGGTCAATGCCGCCGACCGCGCCCGACGATCAAGGCTCGATCAGGCCGAGCATGATGGCCTTGGCGACGGCATGATCGCGCGTGCGCGCCCGCAATTTCTCGCGCGCGCTGTTGATGTATCTCTCGACGGCGCAGTCGGTGCGGCCGAGCTTGTCGGCAATCTGCTGCGGGCGCATCCCAACAGAAAGCCAGGACAGGCATTCCTTCTCGTAGGGCGTGAGGTTCACGAGTTGACCCAAGTGTTGGCCGCGCATACCGGCATCGAGCAGACCGCACAAGGCGATCAGTTCGGCCCCTTCTTCGTTCCAGAAGAGCGGGAACTCCTTATGCGGCACATCCGGCATAGCGACGCCGATGCCGCCGATCTGCTTGCAGAAATGGTAGCTCGACGGCACCGTGAAGCCAATCGCCATGCCGATGTCGCGCTCGATCCCGGCCCACCGCTTCTCCGCCGGGGTGGCCTGCTCCCAGAAGGCGGGATCGTGCCAGAAAAACACCTGGTCATCCGACAGGCAATGTTCGGCGGTGCGATCGTTGTCCAGCAGGGAATCGCCGTCGAACGCCTCGAAGAATTCCTTCTTATGGGTACTCTTCCAGATCAGCGCCTTGGACAGGCGCATATGCTCCAGCTCCCGCTGGGAGGCGAGGACGCCGAACAGCACGCTCGCAGCGCCCCGAACCACGAGCTGGTCATGGATGATCGCCCAGAACGCGTCGAGGTCCTCCAGGCCGCTGACTTCGATGGAGACTTGCCGGATGCTCTTTCTCATGGATCGCTCCGTTTCCTGGAGAGAAAGAGTGTCAACACCACCAGGATTGTCAACGTGGCGTAGATGGTGGCGAGCGACACCATTAATCCATGCGTCTCCAGTTGATCGATGGCAAAGCCGTTGAGGAGGGGGCCGACGATGCTGCCCACCGCATACACGACGCCGAAGGCGGCATTGGCCACGACGAGGCGCCCGCCCTTGAAGCGGTCCCCGATCATGGCGAGGGCCAGCGAGTAGCTTGTGAGCCCAGCGCCCCCCCAGAGCGCCACGACGGCGAGCAGCAAGGCCTCGTTGTTCAGTGTCGAGGGAATTGCCGCCGAGGTCATCGACACGACGCAAGCGCACAGCAGCAGAGGCAAGGCGCGCCCGATGCGATCCGAAAGGGCAGCAATCGGGTACTGCAGCACCAGACTGCCCGCGGCTACAGCCGTCAGCGCGTAGGCCGCCGTCGCGTCCCCGAGGTGGTTGCGCACGAGATAGACCTGCATCAGCGACGTCGGAACGGTTTCGAACAGGCCATAGGCCAGCACCGTCGCCAACGCGACCGGCACCAGCAGAACGATACCGAGTGCCGCCGGCGGTGCGGCCAGATCGATCACCGGCGCGGGCTCTCCCGACCACAGCTCGACGAGCACAAGCCCCGCAACCAGCAGCAGCACCGGCGGCCCGAACGCGACCCACCCGTCGCGACCGAGCGCCGGCTGCAGCAAGGAGCCGACGATGATGGCGATCATGAACAGAATGTTGTAAGTGCCGAGATTGCGGCCGCGCTCCTCGTTCGTGGACACGTCGTTGATCCAGAACTCGATGCAGCGGAACACGACACCGATGGCGCCACCGAACAGGAAGCGCAGCGCCGTCATCTCCGCGTAGCCGTCGGCGAACCGCAGGCCGACCAGCGCGACGATGGCGATTGCCAGGACGACCTGCACCAGCCGCTTGAAGGCCATCGCGAGCCGGATCTGCAGCCACGGCAGAAGCGCCGCCCCGATGATCCACCCGAGTGCCGGCATGGCGGCGTTGAGGCCGATCCAGGCTCCCGAAACGCCGGTGTCCGAGACCCTCAGCGCGATGAGCGGGAGGGTGATGCCAAAGGCGACCGCGATCAGGAATGCCGCGAGCGTGAACCGTGCCGATCGACGAATGAGGGACCTTTGCTGCATTAAGGTGAGGTGGTCCTTGGCCGCTGTTCCGATTGGTTCCGTCTGGAGGTCGATGGGCGCGCAGCCGCTGGTCCCGACGGCGCCGACGACTACGGCGGCAGCTTCACCCCGATCGCCGCCACCACCCGTTCGTCGAACACGTCGAAGGCCTCGACGTCGGTCCCCCAGTAGCGCACATCGAAGACGATGGCCTCGAACTGCCCCTCGATGCCGACGTTGTGGTAATCGTAGCCGGAGCCTGGACTGACGATATTCTGGTACTCGCTGCGCACGCGCCCCGCCGCCCCCGTCAGCCGCGCATTGATACCGAATACAACGGGCAGCTCCAGACTGGATGAGGCTTCGAGTGTCGTCACCTCGCCGGTCTCATAGTAGAAGTCGGGCGTCCAGTAGACGGTCCCGCCGACCTTGAGCGAAGGCCCGACCTTGATCTTGCCGCCCGCGAAGACTTCGACGAAGTCGCGCTCGGCGGGGGTCAGTGTCCCGAATACGAGGTCCCGGCCCGTGGGATAGCCGGTGTACTTGGCCCCGATGTTGAAATCGACGGGTCCGAGTGTGGGGGCGAACCCGATCGTGGCATCGGCCTCCAGTTCACCCAGGCTACGCCCGAGGGCGTCGGTGCCGAGTTCGGTGCCGACCAGCAGTCCGTTGAAGTAGACCGCGCCATAGGCAGCGTCGATCATCAGGAGTGGCGTGGGGCTTTGGTCGTTGAGCGAGACGCCGCGGTAGACGTAGTCGCTAGAGACGCCGAGGATCGCACTCGCGCTGAACTGTGGCGTCGAAGCACCATCAGCGGCATCCGCGCCATGGGGCGGGATGACCGTTGCGACACACCCGGTCGCAAACAGCATACGAACGAATTTCCCAAGCATACTGATCCCTTGGACGCGAGACAGTCCAGGTCAGAATGATTGGCACACCACTGGCCGGTGTTCAACCGGTCCTCATGCTGTCGCGCTAGTGTGGCGTCGCGCCTTAATTGACCTGTGGGGGCAGCACGGTAGTGGTCAATTAAGGCGCGATAAACGCCACACTAAGCCTATGATTTCTCTAGTGGCCCTTATGTCTCGCCTAAATCTTCAACGGATGCGGCCAGCACGGCGATTTAGGCGAGACGGGCCACTAGGGCAACACAATCCCAATGCCAGCCAAGGGCGCTTGAAATGACAGACGGTGCGGAGGCCAGCGTCACCGCCGAGCGCAACCGCACCGCCTGCCACAAGGCAATCGCTTTGGTAAGCGCAATACAGCTCGGCGCGTTCGCCGTCGCGCCAACTCGTGCTGACGCATCTCTGTCTCAATGGCATCGGGAGGCAGGGAGCGACGCGTCGCAGACAATGCGAGGCCGCTCAGGAAAAGCGCGGAAAGCCGTCGACCAACGGCACGCTTGTCATTCGATTGCCCACCCGACGAACAACCGAGACCGACTATGCTGAATTCTGTGAAAAGTGCCCCCTCGATATGGAGGGGAAAGCTCTATTGTTCTCGAATTCAAAGCAAGAGTTGTGTCAATTGCGACACGAGTTCGGCGCGTCGGCCTGCCAGCAGCCGTGGCTGGGCCGCCCTCTCTTATGACGGCCTGCGCAAGTAGCCGATTTCGTTGCCCATCGTCGCCTTAAGCCGCTCGAGTTCGGCGCGCACCTCGCGCGGGTGCATCGGCAGGCCCGTCATCCGGACGCGCAGGCTTTCGATCTTGCGCATCTCTTCAAACAGCGGCTGCGCGGTGCCATGCAGCATGGCGATGGCCGCGACCGCCCGCCGGCTCATGTTGACGGGCACCTTCGGCACCACGTCCTCGATGATCTCCTTGATGTCCTCCGACAAATAGCTCGAGGCGCGACCGAGCAGCGAGATCAGGCGGATCTTGAAGGTCTCGTGGAAGCGGTAATTCTCCCGCTCCATCCATTCGAACAGCTTGTCCATCACGAGGTCCTGGAGCCGCAGATCCGAGGTGACGCGGTAGTCCTGCCACTCGGCGACGATCTCGAACTGGGTCTCCAGCTCCATGTCGCCGGGCGCGAACGTCGTCGTCGCCGTGACCCCGATCCGGTCGGGAAAATCCCGGTTCTTCAGTTCGATGGCGGTCGGGAAGGTCGGCAGCAGCACACCGCCCTCGCTCGCCTCCTTGTAGGCCCGCCGGACGAGCTTGGAGCAGAACAGGTTGCGCGCCTTCTCGTCGATCTCCATCGTGAAATCGTAGAGGATCGGCCGGCCGAACGTCGAGCGGGAGTGGCGGATGCGGTCGTGGATGATGGTGGCGGCCCGCTGGGCGAGGGCTGCATCCTTGTGGCGGAACAGCACGGCGCGGCCGATCCCGTGGTGCAGAACCTCGCGCAGCGGCACGATCACCGAGCCGTCCTCGATCAGCGCTTCGACCGCCCAGTGCTCGCCCTTGGGATCGACATAGACCATGGCGACGTGGCTGAACTGACTGTCGACGTCGCCGATCCGCGCGATGGCCGCCGAGTTGTGCAGGCGCCCGCGCACCAGGATGACATCGCCCGAGCGGAACGGCAGCGAGGTCTGGCCGGTCTGGAAGCGAGGGGCGAGCAGCGAATTGTTGTGCGGACCGGTGAACGCGCGATACGTCTCGCCACCCTCCGGAAGCCGGTCGTGGCCGATCCACACCTCTCCTAGAATGTCGGACGCGTAGCGGGCGGCGCGAAACACGTCGCGGACAGCCTTCTGCACCGGCCGCGTCATCAGCCCGCGGACGTGCCAGTCAGCGAGGCGATCGCGCAGGCCAACGCGGGTCTCGAACAGGGCGCGCATGATCTCGGGCGCGTCGGCCCGATGGTCCTGCAAGTTGTAGAGCTTGAAGTCGATGTCGTGGAGAGCCGTGTAGACGCTGGCGATGCGTGCGCTGAGGTCGGCCTCGGTGGCGACCGGAGCTTCGAGTGCGGCGCGAAAGCTCGCGATATCGCCGATCAGGCTCGCGGGGCCGGTCGCGCTCGTTGGCATGGGCACCCTCTCGTTGTCGGCTGGCAAGCGACTGCTACCATCGGACCTTAACAGAGGCGGGCGCTACGGCCAACGTCACTCGAAGGCGGGGAAGTCCCATGCGCGGTGTTAAGTGAAGTGCGGGGGTTACGCGAGTTTTATGCTTGCGCCTTCCGACACTCGTTCCGAGAGCCGGCCGGAAGGCGCGTCCGCGGACCCCGCGCAGGCGAAGCCTGTTTGCCCGCGACGGGGCAACGGGCGTGCCGCAAACTCCCGGTGATGGATAAAGGGCTAGCCCCTTGTGGGGGGCGAGGGGGCAGTCCAACACGGGCTTGCCCAGTGTTGGCCAACGAATGAGCCCCTTCGTCTTCACTTGGGCCGATAGTTCCGTCCCTACTCCGCCGCGATCACGACGCCTGCGGTGGAAGCCCGGTCGAGCCCGAGGTGCCGCTTGGCCTGCGTGCGCAGGTCGTCGATGGGCCGCAAACGTCCATCCGCCTCGAAGTGCCAGAAGGTCCAGCCGTTGCAGGCCTCCTTGCCCTGAACTTCTGCACCCAGGCGATGGATCGAGCCCTGGCTGGTCTGCCAGCGCAGCGTACCGTCGGCGCGCACCTCGGCGCGGATCGCACGGCGCGGACAGAACAGCGGCGAGCCGGCCTTGATGATGCCGAGTTCAACCAGCGTGCCGAACGGCACCCGCGGCTCGCTGCGCTTCGACGGAATCGCCTCGAGAACCGCCGCCGACAACGGTTCGACTTGGGCAATGCGCTCGGTGGCGGCTGCGGCGTAGTCGGGATCGCGCTCGATACCGATGAACTGGCGACCGAGCCGCTTGGCGACCGCGCCCGTCGTGCCGGTTCCGAAGAAGGGATCGAGCACGACATCGCCCGGATGGGTCGAGGCCAGTAACACACGGGCGAGCAAGGCCTCGGGCTTCTGCGTCGGATGCGCCTTGCGGCCGGTGTCGTCTTTCAGCCGTTCGGGGCCCGCACAGATGGGAAACAGCCAGTCGGAGCGCATCTGCAGGTCGTCGTTGCCGGCCTTCAGCGATTCGTAATTGAACGTGTAGCGGGACTTCTGGTCCCGCGCGGCCCAGATCAGCGTCTCGTGGGCATTGGTGAAACGCCGGCCGCGGAAGTTCGGCATCGGGTTGACCTTGCGCCAGACGACGTCGTTGAGGATCCAGTAGCCCAGATCCTGCAGTCCCGCGCCGAGCCGGAACACGTTGTGATAGGAGCCGATCACCCAGATCGCCCCGTCCGGCTTGAGGACGCGCCGGCACTCCGCCATCCACGCCCGGCAGAAGCGATCGTAGTCGGCAAAGCTCGCGAACTTGTCCCAATCGTCGTCGACGCCATCGACGCGGGTGTTGTTGGGGCGCAGCAGTTCGCGGTCGAGCTGCAGGTTGTAGGGCGGATCGGCGAACACCAGATCGACGCTCTCTTCCGGCAGACCGCGCAGCACCTCCAGGCAATCGCCGAGCAGAACCCGGTTGACGGTGAGCGGGGACCGCTTGGCTTTACGACGCTGTGCCATCGACGAAACGACCCCTGACCAAGCACCCAGCGCGAGGACAAGCGGCGACGGACTTCGCAACGCTGACTCGGGCTTCGGACGGATATAGTCCGTCGGCAGGCTTAAGGTGAGGTTAAGCCACGTGCCGACATCGCCGCCACAGGGAAATGGCTAAACGATCATTCTGTCGAACGGATGGCGAACAGGTTAACAACGGTCGCGCCGGGCGGCACACAACGAAAAAAGGCCGGCACTTGCGTACCGGCCTCCGTTGAACGTCCTGAAAAATCGAGGACCGAGCTTACCGCTGAGCCGCCGGCCGCGACCTGGGCTTACCGCCCGACCGCTGGCCGCTCTCGGCGCTTCTGGCCGCACCCGTGGGGCGA
>JBGSQO010000215.1:0-2798 GCA_041738055.1 Filomicrobium sp. | reverse complement strand
TCGGCCAGCAGCGCCTCGACGTGGGCGATCAGCTCCGGCTCGGGGCGCGTCGAGACCTCCCCGATCAGCGGGCCGAGCGGCTGCGGCTCGACCCACAGCCCGATCCCCGCATCGGCCAGCCGCTTCCAGTCGAACTTCTCGCCGGGATCGATCTTGCGGACGGGCGCGATATCGGAATGGGCCAGCACGCGCGCGGGGTCGATGCCATTGCGGGCGACGATATCGGCCGACAGCGCGATGACCGCATCCATCTGGGCATCCGGGAACTCGGGATAGCCGAGGTCGTGGCCGGGATTGTGGATCTCGATGCCGATCGAGCGGGAGTTGATATCGTCTTGGCCTTCCCAGTTGCCCTCGCCGGCATGCCAGGCGCGCAGGCCCTCGGCGACCATTTGGGTGATCGTCCCGTCTGAATCGATCACGTAGTGGCAGGAGACCTTGCTCTCCGCCCGCGACAGCCAGTCGATCGCCTTCTCGCAGGAGATGAGCCCCGTATAGTGCAGGAGCAGGATCGAGGGCCGGCCTTCGACGCGGCGCGGCTCGATGTTGGCGGCCGGATGCAGACGGTCCACGAGGGGCGTGTCGGCGCGCGCGATCGGCAGGCAGTCGGTCATGGTGTCGTCTCGCTCGCCGGGCTCATGATGACGGCTTGGCCGCGCAGTTTCAGGATGTCGTCGTAGGCGGCGTTGATGGCGGCCAGCTTGCGGTCGGCCAGCACCAGGAATTCGGCCGGCACGCCCTCGGCGGCGAGCTTGTCGGGGTGGGTGTCGCGCACCAGCCGGCGGTAGTGGGCCTTCAACTCGTCGTCAGGGATGGTCGGCTCGACGCCGAGGACCGCATAAGGGCTCGACCGCTCGCGCACGAAGATCGCGCGGACACCCTGATAGTCGCGCGCCGACAGGCCGAAGCGGTCGGCGACCGTCATCAGGAACCGCTCTTCGGCCTCGTGCAGGATGCCGTCGGCGGCGGCGATGTTGAACAGGGCTTCGAACACGTCACGCAGCAGCGGGGGATCGTCGGCGAGCATGCGGGCGATGCGCTCGGCGTAGATTTCGTAACCGGCCACATCCTGCGCGGCCAGCCGGAAGATGCGGTCGACGTTGGCGCGCTCCTCCGGCGGCACGTGGAACGAGCGTTCGAAGGCCTCCGTCTCGACGGCCACCGCCACCCCATCGGCCTTGGCCATCTTGGCTGCGAGCCCCACGAAGGCGATGGTGAAGGCGATCTGCTTATTGGCGTGCGAGGGCTCGAACAGCCCCGCCACCCAATCGAACGGCGCGCGCAGGACGGCGCTCGCCCGCGCGTACCAGCCGGTCTCCTCCGCCGCTTCTTCCTTCTCAGCCATCACCGGCGCTTTCCGTACCTCTCGCGTCAAACTTTCCAATCAGCGATACCGCGTCATCACGGCCGCGGGAAGCCTTGGGCGGCCAGCGACCCCCTGGTCTGTGGTGCGACCGATGGCGCGGTTATCCACAGGTCAGTTTCCTCAGGGAACGGCGTGAACACCGCTCGACGATGGTTTTCTGGTGTCTGCAACTCGTTCGTGACTTGACGGCTCCCGTCCTCATGCACGAAAGTGCTTAATACAAAAGAACAAGACTGCCAAAACAACGCAGGTCTGTGGGTTGCCGGTTTCGATGCGGCCTTGGGGAGCCCCAGTTGGGGAAAACTGCAAGGAACGGGGGCGGCGACGCGAGGAGGACGTCATGAAGAGTCTGCTGCTGGCTATCGCCGCGGCGGCTGCGATCGCGATGTGGACGAACGCTGCCCGGGCGAGCGACTATTCGACACCTGATCAAGAGACGGTAACTTCGACGACAGTTATCCTTGCCTCGGAGGCCGCCACGCGTTCCGAGGTCTAAGGCGGTGCGGCGCCGGTCTGCGATATTGGGCCGGCCCTGCCGCACCTGCTTTCCTATCACGACAGCAAGCCGAACGCTGTTGACGGCCCCCTCTGACGATGTCTAGCTCGGTCACTCGATGACAACCATCGGGGACGCCGAGCCAAATGACGCGCCAGAATTCGCAAGTTGGTGCTGACGGACGCAGCGGCTGGCGGTTTGCCATCGATCGCGGCGGTACGTTCACCGACATCGTCGCAGTGTCGCCCGATGGTACTGTGCTGACGCGCAAGGTCCTGTCGGAGAACCCCGGCGCCTACGACGACGCCGCGCTGCACGGCATCCGCCAGATTTTGGGCGTGGCGCCCGATGCGGCCCTCCCGGCGCACCAGATCGCCAGCATCAAGATGGGCACCACCGTCGCCACCAATGCGCTGCTCGAGCGCAAGGGCGAGCCGACGGTCCTCGTCATTACCGCTGGATTCGAGGATCAGCTGGAGATCGGCACGCAGGCGCGCCCCGACATCTTCGCGCTGCGTATCGTCAAGCCGGATCTCGTCTATTCCCGCGTGATCGGGGCTCGCGAGCGGGTGATGGCGGACGGGCGCGTGCTCGTGCCACTCGACGAGCCGCATCTGGCCGCCCAACTTGGGGAGGCCCGTTCGGCGGGCTGCCGGGCGGCCGCCATCGTGTTCATGCATGGCTATGCCTACCCCGAACACGAGATGCGGGCGGCCGATCTCGCGCGCGCGGCCGGGTTCGAGCAGGTGTCGGTCAGCCATCAGGTCTCGCCGCTGGTCAAGATCGTCGGGCGCGGGGACACAAGCGTCGTCGATGCCTATCTGTCGCCGATCCTGCGGCGCTACGTCGACCGGGTGGCGGGCGCTCTGACCGGACCTGCCCCCGACGGCCGAAGCGATGACACGCCGCTCTTGCAGTTCATGGCCTCCTCCGGCG